>DATCBN010000042.1 GCA_036511855.1 Candidatus Eremiobacteraceae bacterium
GAGGTAGAAAATTGTGAGCGCAAGATAGAGCACGACTGCCAACGGTTGTATTCTCGGGGTTTCTCCGATCAGCGAACCCGGCGGGCGGGTGTACACTTTGTATGTTTGGCGAAAGGCCAGTGCGTAAATAGGGAGACCGCCTAGTACCGATAACAATGCGTTGGTAATGGAAACCGGGTTTGCACCGACGCACGCTACCATGACCAACGGTAGCCCGTACAACAACGGAAAGAGAAAGATTTGTCGCATGAAGATCTTGCGCTCTTCTGGTGATTCGAGGGATGTCGCCGCTGGAGCGGTATCGAGCACCGCTTCGCCCACGATCGGCCCAAACGCAACTAAGAGGCCAAGTCCCACTACCATAACGATGTATTGCGCCCCTAAAGGAACGTGAACCAAGCGGGCGATGACACCCGTGTCACCCCTTGTCCAAAATGGCGTTATGATGAGGTACTCGATGAACGTCGTGAGGCTGAGAACGAAAGACCATAAGAGTAAGAGATTCGGATAACTAAATCGTCGATGGTCTCGTGAATATGCCCACAAGAATAGTAGACCAGTCACGAGACTGCCCAGCGGACCAGCCGCTGCGACAAACACTTCCTGCCACGACATCGTGACCGCGTTGTATTCATTGAACACAACGATTTGCGGTGAAAGCCCAAGTGCGAGAGCCGCTAGCGCGTGACAAGCTTCATGAATGAAGGTGGTCGAGAGCATGGCTGTGGCGAATGCGAGGGCTGAGGTCAAGCCTAAAATAAGCGCGTCTTTGCTTGTGGCGGAACGTGACATCCCGGCTACTTTACATCTCAACCCTGTGCCACGCCTCTCAGATGGGCCGGCGCAACGTCGATACAGCCGGCCGTTGCGATATGGAGGATGCATGAAGAAAATTATCTTTCAGATGTCGATCTCGCTCGACGGATACTTCGAGGGACCTGACCACAATCTCGATTGGCACATCGTGGACGACGATTTCAACACCTACGCTGTGGAGACGCTCCGATCCTCAGATGTGTTGATCATGGGCCGCACCACGTACGAACTTATGGCTGGATACTGGCCCACGGTGACGGACGACGATCCCGTTGCGAAAGAGCTGAACGGAAGGCCCAAGCTCGTCTTTTCGAGGTCGTTGAAGACCGTTGACTGGAATAATTCTCGGCTTGCTTCCGGCTCGATCGCCGACGAAGTCGCACATTTGAAGAAGATTCCCGGCGATGGCCTGCTCTGGGTGGGCGGAAGCGAACTTGCGGCAGCGTTTCTCGACCAGGGCTTCATGGATGAGGTGCGATTCATCATGACACCGGTGCTGCTCGGCGCAGGGAATCCCGTCTTTGGTGACATCAAAAAGCGCCACGAGCTCAATCTTTTGTGGACGAAGAGGTTCGCGTCCGGGAACGTGGTCTTGGCATACGCGCCCACGCCGCGCTGAGAAGCGATAGAACTTCCATGTCGCTGCAAAATCGCGTTACTCCGCGCGGCGAGATCGTCGCGAGCGGTGGCCGCGGCCTCATGATGGGCAACCGCGGCATCCTGCACGACGATAACAGACGCATCGTCCGGTACTCGCAGGTCCGACGGTGGATAACGTGCCTGACAGAATACCGCGGGATACGGCGCGTCGTCATGCGACCGCACTCGTGGACCGAACTCTTTTTCCTCGACGAGGCGACGGCTTTCGCCGCCGGTCACCGGCCTTGTGCCGAATGCCGTCGACCGGACTATCGCCGGTATTGTGAACTGTGGGCGACGTGCTTCGGCGAACCTGTCGGCGCCGACATCGTCGACCGGCAACTTCACCAGGATCGGCTTGCCGGCCCGCGCACCAAACGAACGTATAAGGCGCAGCTCGCCGATCTTCCCGACGGCGCGTACATCGCCGATGTCGACCGCGCGTGGCTTCTGTGGGGCGATGCACTCTTCGCGTGGTCGCCGCTCTGGTATACAGAACGGCGCAAACGATCGGGAAATCGAGAGGTCGACGTGCTGACTCCGAGGTCCACGGTTGCTGTCTTTGCCGCGGGCTACCGGCCCGCAATCCATCCGAGCGCCGAGGAAGTTGCCCGACAATAGTTGTTTTTGCTGCCGGCCGAATAACGTGGGCGACTAGCTCGTAGAGAGCCCCGCCGGAATCCTGGACCATCCGCCAACGAGGTCCGGTCCGCCGATAACGCCAGGCGACGACGCGAGCTCATGCAGCAGTCTGTCTGGAAGTGTATCGAGGTCGCCGAGTTTCGATTGCGATAGTCCGGCGTACTCGAATTGCGGTCGCATTATTTGGAGAAGATCGACTAGCCATTTCGCCAAGTCTTTCGCATTGCCAAGGAGCATGGTCGAGGTCATTGCGGGCGCGGGCAACCCGGCCTTTTGGAAGACAGACGGAAGCGCAGGCCCCATTTCCGTGTTTGCGCCCGTTCGTAGAAACGTTTCGTGGATCAGAGACACGCTCGCGAAACACAACGGTAACTGCGAGCACCGCTTAAGAAACGCGGCCCAGGAGACTTCTTGGAAGGCGACGACCCCGCCCGGTCGCACCAAACGACAAAGCGATCGCACCACCGGAACTGGATCTTGGAGAAACATCAGGATAAAGCGGCCCACCGCAGCGTCGAACGGATCGGTGCGCGGAATCTCATTCACATCCGATTGTGTGAAGCTCACATTGCGCAAGCCTGCCTCGGCAACGCGCGCTCTTGCGCGTGCGATCGACCCGCCATCGCGTTCGATGCCGACCACGTCGCCGGTGGGTCCGACGATTCGGGAGACAAGCATGGCGACGTGCCCGGCGCCGGAGCCAAGTTCTAAAACGCGCTGGCCGTTGTCCAGGCCGGCCACGCGGAAAAACTGTTCGGTGACCGGATCGAAGCGTTCGGCCTGCCATGCGAGTCGCTCGTCTTCGGCCGGTGTGTTGCCGAGCGGGTATTCGGGCACGTCATCTGTGGACATCGCGCACACGGATACACCGGCGAGGAATGGTTGCCCTACCGATACGTGGCTGCTCTGCAATGGGCAAGCGATGCTTGCCCTACTACAGGAGCGAGTGTGCGGGGTAACGCATTGTTCGCCCCATGCTCACGGTTAGACCGACCAATTTCCCTGAAGCCAAGATCATCGTGCCGGACGTGTACGAAGACGATCGCGGGTTTTTCAAAGAGACGTATTCCAAGAAGAAATACGCCGCCATCGGCGTGACCGATGAATGGCTTCAAGACGGCGTTTCGTTGTCAGCCAAAAACGTCGTGCGGGGCATGCACCATCAACCCGGTATGGCGAAGTTGGTCAACGCGTTGGCCGGCAGCATCTACGACGTGATCGTCGACATCCGAGAAGGATCGCCCACATACAAGAAATGGCAAGGCTTCAATCTTTCCGCCGACAACCACTTGCAGCTGTACGTGCCCGATGGTTTCGCGCACGGATTCCTGGCACTGAGCGACGGCGTGGTTCTTCACTACAAGATGAGCGCTCATCACGACCCTGCCACCGAGCGCATACTGAGCTGGCGCGATCCATCGGTCGGCATCGACTGGCCGCTCACCGGAGAGCCGAGGATGTCTCGCAAAGACGCGGACGCCTAGCCGCTGAAGGCAGCTTGCTAGCCACCGCAGAAACGGCCCGGCAGCAAACGGCCGACGGTTGGTCCTAAAAGGATCGACCGCTCGCTTCTTATTTAGAGTAGGAGAGATCGCGCCGCATGGCCACCGTCCCCAAGACGACGACCGGGCTCTTCATCACACGTTCCATCGAAGCGCTGAACGTCGAGGAACACGAGGCAAGAGGGCCGGTCCTCAAGCGCGCCTTGGGTCCGTGGATGCTGATCGCCCTGGGCCTCGGCAACATGGTCGGCGCCGGCATCTTCGCGACCGTCGGCACCGGCATCCACAACTACGCCGGACCCGCGATTCTTGTTTCCTTTGCGATCTGCGCCGTCGCATCGGCCTGCGCCGGCCTGTGCTACGCCGAGTTTTCTTCGATGGTGCCGGTCGCCGGAAGTGCTTACACCTACACCTATGCGACGCTCGGCGAATTCCTGGCTTGGCTTATCGGATGGAACCTCGTCCTGGAGTACGGCATGTCTGCCGCGCCGGTCGCGACCACTTTTTCCGCCAATATCCAGATCGCGCTCAATTCGATGGGGCTTCACATGCCGCATTGGGCGAGCGGTCTGTACGACCCAGCCCACGGCACCTATTTCGACGTGATCGCGTTTCTGTGCGTCGTGGGTTTCTCGGTGCTGTTGACGCTCGGCGTCAAAGAGTCGGCCGGAACCAACTCGATCATCGTCATCGTGAAAATGGGCGTGCTCGCCTTTTTTGTCATCGTCGCCCTGCCGCATTTCGTTGGAGCCAACTTCACGCCGTTCGTGCCGCACGGCTGGTACACGCCGGGACCATCGGCTGCGTTTCCGGTGGTCGGCATCATCCCCGGCGCCTTTTACGCCTTCTTTGCGTTCATCGGGTTCGATTCGGTGACCGTCGCCGCGGAAGAAGCGAAGAATCCGCAGCGCGATGTTCCGGTCGGCGTGCTCGGGTCGCTGATCCTGGGGACAATTTTCTACACGGCAGTGGCCATTGCGTTGATCGGGCTGCAGCCGGCCTCTGCCATCAATGCTAACACCCCGTTGCCGTCGGCGCTTACCGCGGCGGGCATGGGGCAGTTCGCGTGGGTCGCCATCCTTGGCGCAGTGCTCGGCACCTCGTCCGTCGTTTTGACCGCGATCTACGGGCAGAGCCGCATCTTCATGGTGATGGCGCGTGATGGACTTCTCCCCAAAGGAGTTGCGACGATCCATCCCAAGTTCCGCACCCCCGCGCGGATGACCATGGTCATGGGAATCATCGTCGGCATCATGGCCGGGCTGTTCTCGCTCGATACCCTGCTCAGCTTCGTCAATACGGGCACGCTCAGCGCGTTTCTTCTCGTGTGTCTCGGCGTACTCGTGCTGCGCTACACGCAGCCCGGGCGGCCGCGCGGATTCAAAACGCCGTGGGTGCCGTTCATCCCAATAGTCGGAGCGCTGCTGTCCCTGGCCCTCATGGTTTGGGGAACCGATCTCTTCATCTGGATCCGCTTCGGGGCGTGGATGGTCGCCGGATTGCTCATCTACTTCTTGTACGGGTATAGCCACAGCGAGGCCCGGAAGTCGGCCCTTGCGGCGCAGAAAGCCACTCCGCCGGGGTAGCAACCCGTACTAGGGTGAGCATCGCTCACCCATTTGGGCAAGCGATGCTTGCCCTAGTACGGCTAAAATGGACGGGGCAAGCGATGCTTGCCCTAGTACGAGCGTAGAGTAAAGACGGGGCAAGCGATGCTTGCCCTAGTACGGCTAAAATGGACGGGGCAAGCGATGCTTGCCCTAGTACGAGCGAAAATAAAACGGGGCAAGCGATGCTTGCCCTAGTACGAGCGAAAATAAAACGGGGCAAGCGGAGCCGACCATAAAGGTCGGCCCCTACAAAAGTTCTCTAGGTTAGAGCGAGCGGGAGATTGCCGATGCCGAGATCGATCCGGCATCAAGCGCGACCAGATACCGCTGCACGTCGCTCACGTTGCCCTGCGCTGCTTTCGCAGTTCCGCTTAGGCGAAGGTCATCCTGGACGCGAAGATCCATCGCAACTACGCGCGCGTTCGCGCGATCGTAGTCGAAGTGCAGCGTGATATACGCTTTGCCCGTCGCATACCCGAGCGTCTCGCCCATATTCGTGACGACGGGTTCTTTCATCGGCACGCTGCCTGTGGCGACGATTGAAAAAACGCTCGTGCCGAGGATGTAGCGCGTTCCGGTGACCGAATATTTCATCTGCGGCCGAGCGGTCATACCGTATAGTTTGGTGCCGAGCTTGCCGGACCACGACGAGCCCACCGATAGCGCCGCGCCGCGATTCACCGCGCGCTCGCCGAGAAATCCCAGCGGCAATAGGAACAAGCCACCCAAGGTGCCGTGATCCCGTACGACGGTGCCGTCGCCGTTGACCAGGGTCCACCCCGTGCCGGGTTTGCTGACGGGACGGCCGGCGACGCTGGCCGTGATGGCGCCCGAGCGGTGTAGGGTAATGCCGCGGGGCGACGTCTGCCGTACGGCGATCCGCTCGCGGCCGGTGAGGGTGGTGGTTATCGCCCGCTGATCGACGGTGCGGCCCGTCGCGTCACGTCCCGAGATGCTCTGGCCGACTTCACCGTGCAAGCTGTAGTTGAAGATCTGACCGACTCGATGAGCCGATACGGCGGCCGTGGGATCGGAGGTCGAAGGGGCCACGGTCGCAGCAGAGCCGGTAAAGGGCGCGACGTCCAGATTGGCGGCAACGGGCGACCCGGTCATCAGGGTCGACATGCACACCAAGACCGGCGCAAGGGCGAATGCGATTGGCTTGTTGATCATCGATTTCTTCGGAAGGCGCGGCCGCGTCGGCGCACAAAACACGAGGGGCGGCAAAGCCGCCTGCTACTACGACTCGTTACCTAAAAACCTCAACTTTCCCTATGCGGCAGTGCCCGTGGCGGGACACGAACGGAGATGCGGTGGAGCTCGTCGTTGACGTGCGCGCTGTTGCGAAGACGTACCGAACTAAGGCGACGGAAGTTCGCGCTGTGCGCAACGCGACGTTCTCGCTGCACGCCGGCGAATTTGTGGCGCTCACGGGGCAAAGCGGATGTGGTAAGAGCACGTTGCTCAATCTGCTCGCCTGTGTCGACTCGCCGTCTTCCGGCTCTATCATCATCGAAGGTCGCGATGTGAGTGGGCTGGGAGACGACGATCTGACGCGCGTCCGCCGCGAGCGCATCGGCTACGTCTTTCAATTCTTCAATTTGATTCCGACGATGACCGTGCGCGAAAACGTCGAGCTGCCGCTGCTGCTTGCCGGCGCAGCGAGGGCAAAGGCGAACGCCGCCGTCGATGACGCGCTCGAACGAACGTCCATCGTGGATCAAGCGGCGAAGCTGCCGGCCTATCTGTCCGGCGGACAACAGCAGCGCGCTGCGATCGCGCGCGCCGTCGTCCACGCCCCAGCGCTCGTCCTGGCAGACGAGCCGACGGGCAACCTCGACTCGACGACCGGCGTCGAAATTCTCGCGCTGCTGCGCGCGTGCGCGACGCGCGGCGCAGCCGTGCTGATGGCGACGCATAGCGTCGAGGCGGCCGCAAGAGCGGATCGCCGATTGCTCATGCGCGACGGCGCGTTCGAGGCTTGATGCGCGGATTCGCCGCACTGTTCTCGGGACTCGTGTTTCGCTACGCCGCGTTGCACGCTGGCCGCGCGGCGCTGACTATTGCGAGCGTCGCGATCGGCGTCGGGTTGACCGTTGCCGTCCGGATAGCCGACGCGAGCGCGACCGAATCGTTCACCGGGTCGGCGAACACTGTCGCCGGCGGAACCGCTTTGCAGATCGTGCCGGACGCCGGCCGCATTCCCGACGACGTCCTCGCGAGCGTCCGCGTCGTCCCAGGCGTGGCGTCGGTGTCGCCGATCGTGATGGGCTCGATCGCGGTATCGGAACCTTCTGCTTGCAAATCGGCGGCTCGGTCGAAGTGTTCGACGCAAGCCGGCTTCGACTTGGTCGGCATCGATCTCGTGGCCGCCGCGGGGCTGGCAGAGTCAGGATCGGCGCCGCCGATAGATCGAAACGGGAGCGCGAAAATCTCGGCAGGCATCTTCCGGCGCGGCCGCGTCGTCTTGGGTTCTGCCTTGGCGTCGCGCTTGGGTCTAACGCTTGGCGCGCGGTTCGAAGCCGTGGCCGGCAGCCGGCCGGTGCCGCTCGTCGTGGGCGGGATCGCGGAGGATTCGATGCTGCCCGCCGGCTGGCGCGAGGTGATCTTCGCCGACATCAGCACGGCGCAAGAAACCTTTGGCCGGCACGGGCTAGACCGCATCGATGTCGTGCCGGCGCCCGGCAAGAATCCGACAGCATTGGCCGCCGATCTGCGCGCGAAAGTTCCGCCTGGACTGCGGGTGACGACACCCGACGAACGGTCTGCCGCTTTGCGCAAATTGACCGCGTCTTTTTCGTTCAACCTGCTCGCGCTCGCGGCGATCTCTCTCTTGGTCGGCGCCTTCTTGGTCTACAACGCCGTGGCGATGTCGGTCGTGCAACGGCGAGCCGAGATCGGCGTCGCGCGCGCGCTCGGCGCGTCGCGTTCGCTGATCTTCTTCGTGTTCGCTTGTGAGGGCTTGGCCGTCGGCCTCGCGGGCAGCATCGTCGGCTTATGCATTGGCAGGTTGTTGGCCGGTACAGCGCTGCACGTCGTGGGCCGTACCGTGGACGCACTGTACGTCGGCACGTCCGACACGATCATCAGTACGCCGCCCGCGATCTACTTCGAAGCGTTGGCATTCGGCGTCTTGCTCGCGCTGACCGCGGCGATCTCGCCCGCGCGTGAGGCGTCGCGCGTATCGCCGTCGACGGCCGTCCGCGTCGGCTCGTGGGAATCGGGCACGCCGCCGAACGCCGGTCCTCGATTGGTGATCGCACTATTCGCGTTTGCCGTCGCGGCGGCGTTTGTCCGTCTGCCTGCGGTGGGCGGCGAGCCCCTGTTCGGCTACGGCGCGGCCCTGCTTGTGGTTTTCGGTGGTTCGCTGCTCGGCGCACCGCTCGTCGAGTCATCCTCTCGGATCGCAGGTTCGATATCGGCGTCGTGGACGAACGCCGCTCTTCGGCTTGCGGCCGCAAATCTGCAGGGGCGCGTCCGGCGCAACGGCATCGCGGTGGCGTCGCTTGCCATCGGCGTGGCCATGACGGTCAGCGTCACGACGATGATCGCGTCGTTTCGAACGAGCGTGGTCCAATGGATCGGCCAAACCGCGCGCGGTGATCTCTACGTTCGTCCTGCAGGCGCCGTGAACGCCGACGACGCGCCGATGCCGAGCGTACTCGCGTCGCGCGTGGCGCACGTTGCGGGAGTCACGGCAGTGTCAACCGTTCGCGCGCGCTTGGCTGACATCGGCGGCCGCCTTGCGTACGTCGGCGCCATCGACGCCGACCAAGCCGCGCGCTTTGAGTCGTGGTCGATGTTGGGTCCCTCGAATACGGCCCAGACTCTTCACAGCTTGGTCGGCGCGCGGCGCGTGATCGTCTCCGAACCGTTCGCGTCGAAATTCGACGTCAGGTCCGGCGACGTGATTTTGCTTCCTGGCGCGCACGGCCCCATCGCCTTCACGGTGGCGAACGTCTTTCGCGACTATTCGAGCGAGATCGGCTACGCGTTCATGGATGCCGGGGAATACCGCGAACTGATCGGAGAGCCAGGCATCGACGGGATGGCGGTGTTCGCCGCAAAGGGCACCGACCCGGCGGTGCTGCGCGCGTCGGTCGAGCGGTCGCTTGCCGGCCAGCGCGTGGTCGTCGAATCCAGCGCCGAGCTTCGCGCGAGCGCGCTCGCGCAATTCGACCGGACCTTCGCAGTCACGTACGCGCTCGACGGCATCGTCTTGACCGTCGCTCTCTTGGGGATTGTGGCCACGCTGTCGGCGCAAGTGATCGAACGGCGTCAAGAGATCGGCGTCTTGCGCTGCATCGGCCTTTTGCGGCGCGACGTGATCACGATGGTGATCGGCGAGGCCGCGTGGCTCGGGGTCCTCGGATCGCTGCTCGGCATCGCGGCGGGCTATGCGGTCGCGTGGATTCTGGTCTTCGTCGTCAACAAGCAGGCCTTCGGGTGGACCATCGATTTCGGTCTGTCGCCGTTGAGCGATTTCCGGCTCGCGTTGGCGGTCGTCGCGACCTCCGCTGCCGCCGGATTCTTGCCGGCGGTACACGCGGCGAGCGTGCCGCCGGGCGAGGCGATTCGCGCAGAATGAATATCGTGCTTGCCGCCGCCGCCGCCGCCGCCGTCACGTGGCAGCCGGCGTTGCCCGGGTATACGTTTCACTTTCCGGCCGACTTCGGAGCGCATGAGTCGTCGCGCGACGAATGGTGGTACTACACCGGCAATCTTCGAGACGCGCGCGGGCATCGGTACGGCTTCGAGCTGACATTTTTCCGGGTGGGCATCCAACCGCACTTGGCGGGCGGTTCACCATGGGATATCGACGATCTGTACTTCGCGCATTTCGCGGCGGCCGACGCGGCGAGCGGCGCCTACTATCACGTTGACCGGACTGGGCGCGCGGCACTGCACGCGGCCGGCGCGACAACAGGCGACGAACGCGTCTGGCTGGGCAAGTGGTCGGCTCGGCGAACGGCGGCCGGCAAGCACGTGCTCCAAGCTCGGGCCGACGATTTCGCGCTTGACCTCACGCTCTCGCCACGCAAGCCGGTCGTGCTCAACGGACGCGATGGGGTGAGCCGGAAGGGCTCATGCCGCGGCTGTGCGTCGCACTACTACTCGTTCACCGATCTCACGGCGCGCGGCATGCTTTCGTTGCCTTCGGGGAACGTCGCCGTGACCGGCGGCGCGTGGAACGATCACGAATGGGGATCCGCCGCTCTCGAGCCCGGTGTGGTCGGCTGGGATTGGTTCTCGGTACAGCTCGACGACGGCCGCGAGCTGATGTTATATCTGCTTCGGCGCGCCGACGGCAGCGCGATTCCCCAGAGCAGCGGCACGTTGGTGGATGGCCAGGGTCGTGCGGTCTATCTCCCGCTCGCGAAGTTTTCCGTGGCGCCGCTTGGCGCATGGACGAGCCCGCACAGCCGGGCGCGCTACCCCGCAGGCTGGCTCGTGCGACTCCCTGCGTACCGCGCCGAACTCACCATCTCGCCGCTGCTCGCAGATCAAGAATTCGACGCCAGCCATTCGACCGGCGGTCACTATTGGGAGGGCGCCTGCTCGGTGACCGGCAGCTTTGGGGGAAAACACGTCGCCGGACAAGGTTATACGGAGCTCACGGGCTATGCTCCTAAATAGTACAATGATGCATGGTGTCCCAACGCGAAACGCGCACACGTGACGATGACGGTTTCACGCGCGGCGATTCTGCTCGCGTTGTTCGCTGCGGTCGGATGCGGCCCGCGAGCCGTCTCCACACCGACCTCCACGCCGACCCCGATCCCGTTCGCGACCGGCGACTATCCGGAGTATGGCTATGCGCCCGACCTGTCGTGGCTTGCAGGACGGATCGGCATCGCGATGCGCGGCAGCATCTGCCCCTACGTCATCATCGGCACGCACCAGGGTGTGCCGTGGGGTGGAAAGTTCGCGCTGCGCGGCGCGTCCGGCATGCTGGATGGTTTGCATTCGGGCGCTACCGTCGTCGTCCACGGCACCGTCGCGAAGGCGCAGCCGCGCGATTGTGGATTGCCGGCCTTCAACGTTTCATCGGTCGAGCTGCACTAAGAGAATGAGGCGATGACCCCAAACGCCGACATCCTGCTCTTCACGTACGCGCTGGTTGTGGTCGGGCTGACCACCGGCGCGCAGATGATCTACGCGGGCAACCGGGACCGGGCGATGTATTTTTCGGGGCGCGATAAGCCACCGGTGACGCCGCCCTCGCTGCGGCAAGCGGGCATCATCTTCAGCGTCGTCGGGGTCGCGATGTTTGCCGCGATGGTCGTCGAGATACTCTCAGGCGCGGCCGGCACGAATATCGTGGCGTTCATCGCCGCGACAATCATCATTCCACCCGTCGTCGTTTGGTACAACTCGAAGACTATGTAGGAGGGCAAGCATCGCTTGCCCTAATTTTTTTTTGGGCGAGCGATGCTCGCCCTAGTACGACTGCCCCTACGGAATGAAACTAAAGGCGGCCGAGGAGAATTTGCGGCACGATGCCGAGCAGCAGCACTCCGGCTGCACCGACTCCCACCGCGATCCACGATTGCAGCGCGTTGCCCTTCGACTCGACGAGATCGCTGTCGACCGGCGCGAACATCTGCCAGATGACCTTGAAGTAGACGTAGAACGAAACGATCGTGCCCGCGATCAACGCGGCTGCCATGGCTACGCCCCAAGGCCCGGTCCCCACGGCCTGACCCAGCAACAACACTTTGCCGATGAATCCGGCCGTCGCCGGAATCCCCGCTAGAGATAGGAAGAACAACATCATCAACGCCGCTGGGATCGGCCGGCGGAAGAAGAGGCCCTGATAGGCTGCGAGGTCGGCGTGGTGTTCGTCGCCATCGCCGATCAGCGCGACGACGGCAAACGCGCCAAGATTCATGAAGGCATATGCCGCCAGATAGAAGACCAGCGTCGCCACGCCGTTGCGGCCGACTCCGGCGAGTGCGAGGACCAGATACCCCGCCTGCGCGATTCCGGAGAATGCCAAAAGCCTTTTGAGGTTGGTCTGCCGGATCGCGCCGAGATTGCCGACGATCATCGACAACACCGCGAGGGCCCACAGCGGCACGAGCGCGCTCGAATCGTGGACGAAGACGACGTACGCGAAACGCGCGAGCACGGCGAATGCGGCCGCCTTGACTGCGACGGCCATGTACGCGGTCACCGCAAGCGGCGAGCCTTCGTAGACGTCGGGCGTCCAAAGGTGGAACGGCGCCAGGGCGAGCTTGAACGCAATGCCGACGAGGAACAGCGCGAAACCGGCGATGAAAAGCGGATCGCTGCCGGCTGCCGCTTGTGAGATGTTCACGAGCGATATGCTGCCGCCGGCGCCATACAGCAGCGCCATGCCGAAAATGAGGAATCCGGACGCGAACGACCCCAACAGGACGTACTTGAGCGCCGCCTCGGCCGAGGATCGGCGCGGGAATCCAGTGCCCGCGAGCGCGTAGAGCGCGAGCGACAATGCTTCGATGCCGATGAAAATGCCGATGAGATTGGTCGCTCCGGCCATGATCGCGCCGCCGACCGTGCAGAAGATCAACAGCGTCGCGTACGCGCCGGGGTTGCCGCCGTCTTCGGCTTTCGAAAGCGATGAGAGCAAGAACGTCACGGCCAGCGTGAGGAGCAGCAGCGCGTCGAATGGCCAGGAAAAGCCGTCCGATGAATACGCGCCGCCAAACGTGGAGACGGTCTGACCGGCGAGCGGCAACGAAACCAGGAACGAGGCCAGCGATCCAAGCGCGCCGATGCCGTATAGAAGCGGGCGCGGAGCCGCATTGCTCGCAAGATCCACGATAAGCACGAGCAACCCAGTTGCCACCAGCACCGTCAACGGCGCGATCACTGCCCAGTCGATGGCGGCCGTCTGGATCATGCGCGGTGCCCCTGCGAAGAATCGGCGGCGGCGGCGGGCGGAGATTCCGTCACTGCGTTAGGGGCTCGATCCGTGAGCCAGCCCGGCCAGACGCCTAAGAAGACGATGGCGGCGAGCAGCGGCGCCACGAGCAACAACTCGCGCGGGCGGAGGTCGCCATAACTGCGGGCGTCCGGCAAGCGCTCCGGTCCATGCATCGCGGCCTGGAACAGCCGCAAGGTATAGGCGCTCGCCAAGACGATGGCGATCAGCGAAACGGCCGTGACGACCGGTTGCGTCTGCCAGGAACCGATAAGGATGAGGAACTCGCCGGCAAAGCCCGACAAGCCGGGAAGCCCCAACAGTGCCATCGCCGCTATCAGCATCACCGCTTGCAATCGCGGCGCGTGCGCGGCGAGGCCGCCGAACGCGTCGAGGTCGCGCGTCCCCGAGCGTTCTTCGACGAAGCCGGCGACGAGGAAGACCGCCGCCGAAATCAATCCGTGACTGACGATCATCACGAGACTCGCGCCGACCGACGTCACGTCGAACGCGAAGAGCGCGAGCAGCACAAAGCCGAGGTGAGAGAGCGACGAGTAGGCTACGAGAGTCTTCATGTCGCGCTGGCCGAGCGAAGTGAACGCTCCGTAGACGATGCTGATGACGGCCAAGACGAGCAGCACCGGCGCCCACACGTGCGCGGCGTTGGGGAACAACGGCAGCGCGAAGACGAGGAATCCGTACAGACCAGCCTTGCTCTGTATGCCTGCGACCATCGCGACGAGCGGCGGCGGTGAATTCGTATACGTAGGCGGCATCCACGCGTGGAACGGAAAGGCCGGCGTCTTGATGAGGAACGCCAATGCGAACGCGACGAACAGCCAGCCTTCTACCGGACCGAAGGCGTAGCTGTGCCCCAACACCTCGAACGTGCCCGTGTGGATGACCACGCCGACCAATCCGAGCAGCAACACCAGTCCGCCGGCGCCGTTGTAGATGAGATAACTCCAGGCCGCCCTTCGCGCGTCGGCCGAACCGGCGTAGCCGACGAGCAGCAAGAACACCGGAATCAGCATGAGATCCCAGTAGACGTAGAACAGCAGCAGGTCGCCGGCGGTGAAAAGTCCGAGCAGCGTGGTCTCAAAGATTAAAAGCAAGCACAAGAATCCGCGCAGCCGCCGGGCATCGGCGTAGCTGAACGCGGCCCAGACGGCTGCAACCGACACGAGCGTGGTCAACAGGACGAAGAATAGGCTAAGGCCATCGACGCGGACGTGGTATGCCGCCGTCCACGCGCCGGAGATCCAGGGCAGCGATTGCTCGAGGACCTGGCCCCGGCCGACGGCCAGGAGCCCGAGGCTCAGGACAAACGTGGCGACGGCGCCGAGCAGCGCCACACCTTTGAGCGCGCTAGTGGCGCCGCGCGGAACGATGAGCAACGCCACGGCGGTGACGAGCGGCAGGAAGACGACGTAGTCGATCATCATCGCGCGATCGCCGCCTCAGACGACTGGCCTGCGTGTATGACAAAAGCGTAGTACGCGAGCAGTAGCACGACGCCGATCGCTATCGTCAGGCCGTAGCGGCGCAGCTGGCCCGATTCCCACCAGCGGGCGGCATCGCCCAGCGAGGTCGTCGCACCGGTCAACGCGCGAGGAATGCCGCTGATGACAGCAGGCTCGAAGAACTTGGCGCAAAAAGCAGCGAGCGCATACGCAGGCACTTCAACAACCACGTGATAGACGGCGTCCAAATAGTAGGCGTTGAGCAACAGCTCTCGTGGGCCGGCCAACACGCGCTTGAAATCATCGCGCAGACTCGGCCGGACGACATAGAGCGCGTACGCGGACGCGATGCCGGCGACCGCAAGCAAGAACATGCCGGCGGCGAGGGGCCAGTTCAATTCGGCGATGCTCGGCGCGCGGCCGGTGCCGGCAAGACCGTAGAGCGACAGCTTGCCGAACGATCCGCCGAGGAACGCAGCAAGCGGCGATGCGAAAAAACCGCCGATGGCTGCCATAGCGGCCAGCACCATAACCGGCACGTTCATGGTGAACACTTGGTCGGCGTGCGGTTCGTGCTCGCCGCGATACGTGCCGGCGAAAGTGAGGAACAGCAGCCGGAACATGTAGAAGGCGGTGAGCAGCGCGGCCACGATGAGAAGCCCAGTCAGGACGGGTTGGTGCAGCGCTAACCCCGCGTCGATGATGGAATCCTTCGAGAAGAAGCCGGCGAACGGCGGAACGCCGGAAATGGCCACGGTCCCGATGGCGAACGTCCAGAACGCGAGCGGCATCTTCTTCGCCAAGCCGCCCATCTTGCGGATGTCTTGTTCGCCGCCCAAGTTGTGGATGACGATGCCGGCTGCCAAGAAGAGAAGCGCCTTGAAGAACGCGTGCGTGAGGAAATGAAATGTGCCTGCCGCGTACGCGCCGGCCCCGACGGCGAAGATCATATAGCCGATCTGGCTCATCGTGGAATACGCGAGCACGCGTTTGATGTCGTACTGCACGCACCCGATGGTGGCGGCGAACAGCGCCGATACCGCGCCGACGATGGCGACGGTTTCCGCCGCGGCCGGAGCGTGATCGTAGATGGGATAACAGCGCGCCACGAGGTAGACGCCCGCCGTCACCATGGTGGCCGCGTGAATGAGGGCGCTCACCGGAGTCGGGCCTTCCATCGCGTCGGGCAGCCACGTGTGCAACGGCAATTGCGCGGACTTGGCTACCGCGCCCACGAGAAGCCAGATGCCGATCCACGTCAACGCCGGCGCGCCGATGACTGCAACCCGCGAGAACACACCGTCAAACGAAACGCTGCCCGCGTGCGCGAACATCAAGAACATCGCGATCATGATGCCGACGTCGCCGATGACGTTCATGATTAGCGCTTTGCGCGCTGCGAGCACCGCGACCGGGCGGTCGTAATAAAATCCGATCAGCAAGTACGACGCGAGTCCGACGCCGCCCCAGCCGACGAGCAGCCACAAAAAGTTGTCGGACATCACGAGCAGCAGCATCGTGAAGACGAAGAGGTTCATGTAGGCGAAAAACGTGCGGTAGTCGCGGTCGTGAGCCATGTAGCCGGCCGAATAGAGGTGGATGAGGAATCCGACGCCGGTGATGACGAGCATCCACGTGAGCGCGAGGGGATCGACGAGCAATCCAAACGGAATCGAAAGCGGGCCGATGTGCGCCCAGGTCCCAAGCGTGGTGTGAAGAGCCTGCGCATTCGCCGGCTGATTACCGAGCGTCCATGCCACGATCTTGGTGAGGGCGAACGCGACGAGCATCACCGAATTGCCAATGATCGCCGACGCCGCGCGGGGCATGTAGGGTCCGACGAGCGCGATGAGCACCGCGCCCAGGAGAGGCAGAAACAGGATCGTCAGCGAGAGAGCGGTGAGGGTATCCATCAGCCTCTCATCACCGAGATGTCATCCACGTCGACCTCAGCGCGATGCCGGAACACCATGACGACGATGGCGAGCGCGATCGCCGCTTCAGCCGCCGCGACCGTGATGACGATGAAGACGAAGATCTGGCCGGACATGTCGCCGAAATTGCGGGCGAATGCGGCGAAGGCCAGGTTTCCGGCATTCCACATCAGCTCGACCGACATCAACATGGTGATCGGATTGCGGCGCACCAGAAAACCGACGAGCCCGATGACGAACAGCACCGCCGCAAGGGTGAGGTAGTCGGTGAGCGGGACCTGCGGCATTTTAGAATCGCACCTCTTTGCGTCCGGCCATCAGCACGACGCCGATGATGGCCACGAGCAATATGACGGCCGTCGCTTCGAACGCGAACAAGTGCGTCGTGAGCAACTCCTGGCCGAACGACGGCACGGTGCCGAAGTCGGCCGGCGGAGAGGCGGCCGACGCAGCCCACGCCGCGCGGACGCCGATCGCCATGAGGGCGAGCGCCGCGATGCCGGATAGGATCGAAGGCACGGTTTGGAACGCAAGCCGGCCCTCGCCGCGGTCGACCGGTTGATTGCCGATGGTCAACAGCGCGATGACGAAAAGAAAGAGCACCAGGATCGCGCCTGCGTAGATGATGATCTGCATCATCGCGAGGAACTCGGCCGAAAGCGTGAGGAAAAGCACGGCGAGTGCCGCGAAATTCACGATGAGGCCCACGACCGAGTGGACCGGCTGTCTGCTCGACACCACCGCGATGGCGGTGAAGACCAGCACCGCCGCACAGACCCAGTAAAGCACAAGCATTAAGCTGCTCCGCCGTCCGGCGCGGAAGGCTGGACCGGTGCCGGCGTCACGCCGGGGTCGGTCTGAACGGCGGACTCCGTGTTCGCCATGTGCTGTATGAACTGGTCCTTCACCAACAGCTTGTCCTTGCCGAAGATCAGCCGCTCGCGCGTGTAATCGGCGATGTCGAAGCGTGGCGTCAACACGATGGCGTCGGTCGGACACGCCTCCTCGCACCACCCGCAGAAGATGCAGCGGAGCATGTCGATCTCGTAGCGGTAGCCATATCGTTCGCCGGGTGACGTCGGGTTGGCAGGATCGTTCTCTGCTCCGATGACCGTGATGGCGTTGGCGGGGCAGGCGACCGCGCACAATTCACACCCGATGCAGCGCTCGAGTCCGTCGTCGTATTTGCGCAATTCGTGCACGCCGCGAAAGCGCTCCGGGTGCGGGTATGGTTCGCGCGGGTAGTCGATGGTCGACTTTTTCTTGAACAGATACTTGAGCGTGGTCGCGTGCCCGGTCACGATTCCCCGCACCGCATCGAAGAAATTCATGCGTTACCTTTCCACAGCGCGACGATGGTGGCCGTCACCAACACGTTCAGCACCGCGACAGGCAGCAGCACCTTCCACCCGAACGCCATGAGACGGTCGTAGCGAAGGCGCGGCAGGGTGGCGCGCATCCAGATGAGGACGAATAAGAAGAAGCAGACTTTCAACACGAACCAGACGACGGACAGATACGGCAGCGACGTCAAGAACGGGCCATCCCCGCCTCCGAGAAACAACAGCGTGGCGATGCACGAGACCGTGATCATGTTGATGTATTCCGCGACGAAGAACGTGCCGAACCGGAGGCTCGAATACTCCGTGTGAAATCCGGCCACAAGCTCGGTCTCGGCCTCGGGCAAGTCGAACGGCGCGCGATTGGTCTCCGCGGTTGCGGTGACGAAGTAGATGAGAAAGCCGACGAACTGAGGGATGACGTACCACAAGTGATGTGCCGACTGCGCCGCCGTGATGCCGTTAAGATTGGTCGTACCCGCAAGCAGCAGCACGCCGATTATGGAGAGGCCCATCGCAAGCTCGTACGAGATCATCTGGGCGGTGGAGCGAATGGCGCCCAGCAGCGGCCATTTCGATTGCGATGCCCAGCCTCCAAGCGCGATGCCGTAGACACCGAGCGACGCCGCGGCCAACACGAAGAGTATGCCGACGTTCAGGTCCGCGATGGCGATCGGGCTGCCATCGGGGAACGTGCCGAACGGAATCACCGCGTACGCGAGTACGGCCGTCAAGACTCCGATCGCCGGCGCGAAGCGGTAAAGCAGCGGATCGGCGTCTGCCGGTGTGAGATCTTCCTTTAAGACGAGCTTGACGGCATCCGCCGCCGGCTGGAGCAGACCCCACGGGCCGCACCAGATCGGGCCGAGCCGCATCTGGAACCACGCCAAGATCTTGCGCTCGAACAGCATGAGGTACGCGAATGACGTGATGACGATGAAGATGAGCACGCCGGATTTTATCGCGACGACGATCGCGAACTTGGTCCACGGATCCGCCAGGAGACCGGTCATGCGCTCGCCTGCGCTTCCACGCCTGAGCCGGCAGCGGTCACGCGCCCGAATCCGGATTCGTCGAGCAGCTTGTTGACGGGCGCCTCGGGCATCCCGGCGAGCACGAGCACGAAACCTTGCCGCACATCGTGCGCGATGCGCGTCGCCACGTCGATCGAACCGCCCTTGCCCGTCAGCGTGACGCGATCGCCGTCGGCGACGCCGACGCGGCTTGCGTCGGAGGGATGAAACACCGCATAGGGAGCGGGCCGCATACCCGCGGTTCCAGGGTCGAACGCGACGCCGCCGCCGCCGGCGTAGAGATGCGGAACCGGGATCACGGTGAATGTGCCGTCGCCGGCATTCGCCAGCGCCGGCGGTGTGTCGGCCGATGGGCGCGCAAGCCCAGCGCCATGCACGTGCGCGGAGTGCGCGGCGGTCTCGGCTTGGCCCAACTGGGCGAATAGCACATCCGGGTCGGCGCTCAGCGCGTCGCCGCGGCCGATAGCGCCGGCGAGCGCTGCGATGAGTTGGGCGTCGTCGCGCACTTGGATGGGCGGATCGATGGCGGCGGCGAACGCTTGGCGGCGTCCTTCGAGATTGGTGACGTGGCCGCGCTTTTCGGCGAACGACGCCGCCGCGAATACGACGTCGGCGTAGGCCGCCGTTTCCGTCATGACTTGATCGGCGACTGCGAGGAACGGAATCTTTTCGAACGCGCGGCGCGCGAGATCGCCGTCGGAGAACGTGAGCGCGGGATTTGCACCCACGACGAGGAGCGCGTCGAGTTTACCTTCGGCTGCCGCCGCGAGCATCTGCGATGTGGTCATCCCCGGCGCGCCGGAAGCGGCCGCGTAGCCGGGACCAAGGTTGGGCACGCAGCCTGCGGCTTCGGCGCCGCGCGCATTGCCCGTCGCTCCGACGACGAGCACGCCGACCGGGTGATCGTAACGGTGCAACGTCTCCATCAACCGCTCGAGCGCTTCGGCACTGCGCGGATCGTGACCGTCGTGGATAGCGACGATCTTCTCCGACGACGTCAGCTCTTTCGCGATCTCGGCGACGAAGCCGTCAGCCGGCTCTTCCTTACCATGGTGAACGACGTCGGCGAGCTTGTCAAAAAGACCGGCGATCTCGGCGGGCGGATATTCCACGTAATGGGCTTCGACCGGCAGCTCCGGCCGGTACGGTCCGACGTACACGAGCTTGGCGTGGCGGCGCGCCACCGCCCGTCGAATTCGCAGATCGAGGATGGGCGCTTGTTCCGGCGTCAGTGCGCCGAACATCAAGATCAGCGATGCGTCGTCGAGGTCGGTGAGATGCGCGCCAAACCGGGCGGGCGAAGCGAATTTCTGCGCGTGCGCCCGATGATCGATGTTGTTGGTGCCGAGAACGTCGCGTGCGAATTTCTGCAGCGCGAACGCCTCTTCGTCGGATAGTCTGCCGCCGCCGATGATGCCGACACGCCCGGCCTTCGCGGCCGCGGCGAGCCGCGGCGCCGCGAGCGCGACCGCATCGGCGAACGCGACGTCGGACCGGCCGGCGTCGTCCGTCACCGACGGCATGCGCAGACGGTCCGGCGTGTAGAGGTAGTTGAACGTGTAGCGTCCCCGGTCGCACAGCCAGCCGTCGTCGATGGCGGTGTTCTCGCGCGTGAACGTGCGCATGATGCGTCCGAAGCGAGTGTCGATGCGGAAATTGCACCCGACCGAGCATTGGGTGCACACGGAATCGGCGTGGCCGAGGTCCCAGGGCCGCGAGCGGAAACGATAGGCCTTGCTCGTCAGCGCGCCGACCGGGCAGATCTCGGTCGTGTTGCCCGAAAAGTACGAAGTGTACTCGCCGCCGTTGCGCGTCGCGATCAACGATCCGTAACCGCGATCTTCGACGATGAGGTTGCGTTCTTGCGCGATCTCGTCGTCGAAGCGCGTGCAGCGCCTGCACAAAATGCAGCGCTCTTCGTCGAGCACGATCGTGGGCCCGAGGTCGACCCTCTTGGGCTTGTGCAACTTAGGCTCGGTCAGCCGGCTTTCGCCGGGCCCGTACGACATCGTGAAATCCTGCAGATCGCACTCGCCGCCCTTGTCGCAGATCGGACAGTCCAGCGGATGGTTGAGCAAGAGGAATTCAAGCACGCCCTTGCGCGCCTCGGCCACCTTCGCCGACGACGTATGTACGACCATGCCTTCGGTCACGCGCGTCGCGCAAGCGATCTGAAGCTTCGGCATCTTCTCGATCTCGACGAGGCAGATGCGGCACAGGCCCGCCGGTTCGAGTTTGGGATGATAGCAATAGACCGGGATCTGCGTGCCCAATCGCTTGGCCGCTTCCACGACCAGCATGCCGTCGGGAACCGCAAACGTGTTGCCGTCGATCGTGACGTTGACCGTCCGCGGGTTAACGGGAGTGCCGCTCACGCCGCGCTCTCCTTACGCAGGCGCAGCGGGCAAGCCGATTGGGTCACGTGCGCCTTGAACTCGTCGGGGAAGCGCGTCATCACCGACTGCAGGAACGGCATGATCGAATCGCCGAGCGCGCAGAGATTGGTGCCGGTGATCGTCCGGTTGATGGTTCCGAGGATGCGCAGATCCTGTTCCGATCCTTCGCCGGCTTCCAGGCGCGCGACCATGCGGTGCACCCATTGCCCGCCCTCTCGGCACGGCGTGCACTGGCCGCACGATTCGTGTTCGTAAAAGCGGTTGAGCGTGACCGCCGAACGCACCATGCACGCGGTGTCGTCCATCACCACCACCGCGCCCGATCCCAGCATCGTTTTCTTAGCAGCGAGCGATTCGAAATCGATGCCGCAGTCGAGATCCTCTTCAAAGATCGCCGCCGATGATCCGCCGCCCGGCTGCACCGCTTTGATGCTCCGGCCCGGATTCAAGCCGCCAGCCCAGTCGAAGATCAATTCGCGGACCGTGATGCCCAGCGGGATCTCGTAATTGCCCGGACGCAGCACGTGACCGCTCACGGAGATAACTTTTGGCCCCGGCGACTTCTCGGTCCCGATCGCCGCAAACCACGGCGCGCCGCGCATGATGATATGCGGCACGTACATCAGGGTTTCGACGTTGTTGACGACGGTGGGCATGCTGTAGAGGCCGGCGTTCGCGGGGAACGGCGGCTTGAGCCGAGGTTCGCCGCGTTTTCCCTCGAGCGAGTTCAATTGGGCCGTCTCTTCGCCGCAGATGTACGCGCCCGCACCGCGATGCGCGACGATCTCTACCGAGTAACCGCTGCCCAAGATGTTTTGACCCACGAAGCCGGCGGCGTACGCTTCTGCCAGTGCCTTGCGGAAAGTCCTATAGCCCTGCAAGAATTCGCCGCGAATATAGATGAAGATCTGCTTGGCATTGATCGCGTAGGCGGAGATGATGAGCCCTTCGATGAGATTGAACGGCGAGTTCTCCAACAACATGCGGTCTTTGAACGTGCCCGGTTCGGCCTCGTCGGAGTTGCAGACGAGGTAGCGTGGACGGCCGTCCTTCGGGAGAAAACTCCACTTCTTGCCGGTCGGGAAGCCGGCGCCGCCGCGGCCGCGCAAATTCGAAGCGGAGATCTCGTTGACGATGGCCTCCGGCGTCATGTCGCGCATCGCTTTGGTCAACGCGTCAAAACCGCCGGTCTTGCGGTAGACCGCGAGATCGGTGAGATCGAGCGTGCCGAATCCTTTGGTCAGGACCGGTTCGAAGCTTGCCATCGACTACTCCGCGGGCAACGGCGATGCCGTGGACGATTGCGCGCGCCACTGGTCGAGCAGCGCGTCGAAAGTTGCCGGAGTGACGTCGTACACATACTCCAGATTGTGTTGCAGGCACGGCGCCTTGTCGCAGGCTGCGAGGCACTCCACTTCTTCGTACGTGAACATGCCGTCCGCGGTTGTTTCGAGATGGCCGACACCCAAGCGCTTTTTGATGTGCGCCTGAAGGTCGTCCGCACCGCGAAGCATGCACGCGAGAGTGCGGCAGACCTGGATCACGTGCTTACCGACGGGATGCCTGAACAGCAGACTGTAGAACGAAGCGATCGACTCCACCTCCGCCGGCGTGAGGCGCACGAGTTCCGCCGCATCGGCGATGGCCTGATCCGTGACAGAGCCGTCTTCTTCTTGACAGAACTGCAGAAAGGGTATGAGTGCGGAACGCCGGTCGGGATAGCGCGCGATGAGCTCGCCGCCGCGTTTTTCGCGCTGCGGCGTCATCGGTCGACCTCGCCGAACACAGGATCGAGGCTGCCGATGATGGCGACGACGTCCGCGATGAGATTACCGGGTGCAAGCGCCTTCAATGCCTGCAGGTTGTAGAACGACGGCGGACGCCAGCGCACGCGCCACGGCTTGTTCCCGCCGGCGCTCGTGACGTACATGCCGAGTTCGCCGCGCGGCGACTCGACCGCCTGATAGATTCGGCCTTCCGGCACGTTGAAGCCCGACGACACGAGCTTGAAGTGATGGATGAGCGCCTCCATGGAATGTTGGATATCGGTCTTCGGCGGCGGTACGATTTTCGGATCGTCGATGACAACCGGTCCGCCGGGAAATCTCTCGCGGCCCTGTTTGATGATGCGCCATGCCTGCTGCATCTCATCGAGCCGGACGACGAACCGCCCGTAGCAATCGCCGCCGTCGTGCACGCAGATGTCGAAGTCGTACGTTTCGTAGCCGCTGTACGGCAGCGCCTTGCGTACGTCATAGGCCACGCCGCTCGCCCGGAGGTTTGGTCCGGTCAGGCCCCACGCGATGGCGTCGGCTGCGGATATCCGCCCGACGCCGATCAAGCGGTCCATGATGATGACATTGTTTTCGAGGATGGTGCGCATGTCGGTCAAGCGCTCGGGAAACGACTTGATGAATTCGTCGAGGATATCGAGGAAGCCGGCGGGCACGTCGAGCGCTAGACCGCCGATCCGGAACCACGACTGATGCATGCGCGCGCCCGTGACGAATTCCATGATGCGCAGGATCTGTTCGCGCATCTCGAACGCGTACATGAAAATGGACTGCGCGCCGAGGTCCATCGCGTGCGTGCCGAGCTGCACGAGATTGCTCGCGATGCGCGTCAGCTCCGTGAAGATGACGCGAAGCACTTGGGCGCGCGGCGGGATGATGGCGTCGATGCCGAGCAGTTTTTCAACGGCCAACACGTAGCACAGGCTGTTGGAGAGCGGCGCGAGATAGTCGGCCCGGTCCACAACGGTGATGGCCTGTTGCCAGAAGAGATTTTCCGCTTGTTTTTCGATGCCGGTGTGGAGAAAGCCGATCTCGGATTCCGAGGTGACGACCGTTTCGCCGTCGAGCTTGAGCATGACGCGCAGCACGCCATGCGTGCTTGGATGCTGCGGACCCATGCTGATGACGAGCGTGTCGCGCTCATCGCCCTGCGAGACGATGAGATCCGGATTGTTGTCGAATTTCGAGAGATCGATGACGCTCACGATGGGGTCACCGGCGGAACGGATCCGGGCCTGCCTCCGGCCGCGAATCCACGATCGTGGCCGCGCAACGGATAGTCCTTGCGAAGCGGATGGCCCTGCCAGTCGTCGGGCATGAGGATGCGTGTCAGATTCGGATGCCCGTCGAAGCGAACGCCGAACAGATCGTAGACCTCGCGTTCGGGCCAATTCGCGGCTAGCCAGACGCCGCAGAGCGAAGGCACGGCCGGATCGGTGTCGTCGGGGAACACGCGCAATCGATAGCGCGGCGGATTGGTCACGAGCTTGGCGGTTTCGTCGAGCGCGATGAAGTGGTACGAGATCTCAAAACGCGGCGTGAGCGGGAGGTGATCCGTGGCGCCGATGTCGGCGAGCATGTTGAACCCTGCGGCGCGCAGCACATTGACCGCTGCGTGCAATCCGGCAGGCAGGATCGCCGCCTCATCCATATCGTCGGCGGATGCGGCTTCGAGGAGATTCTCGCCGAGCGCATCGCGCAGCCGCTCGAGAAGTGAGGCCATTCCGGCTCGATCGGGATGCGAGTGGAGGGTCTCAGACATTTTTGGCGAGCACCATCGCCTTGCCGCCGGCTTCGATCTGCTTGCGTAACTGCATGATGGCATAGATCAGCGCGTCCGGGCTCGGCGGGCAGCCGGGCACGTAGACATCGACCGGCAAGATGCGATCGACTCCGGGCAGGATCGCGTAATTGTCGAAAATGCCGCCGGTCGACGCACAGGCGCCCATCGAGATCACCCATTTCGGATCCGGCATCTGGTCGTAGAGATGGCGGAGGATGGGCGCCATCTTGTTGGCGACGCGGCCAGAGACGATCATGAGGTCGCTCTGGCGCGGCGACGACCGGAAAACTTCAGCGCCGAACCGTGACGTGTCATAGCGCGGAGAAACGATCGACATCATCTCGATGGCGCAGCAAGCGAGGCCCATGGTCATCGGCCAGATCGCCGATGTCCGCGCCCAGTTCGCGAATTCGTCGAGTTTGGTGGTGATGAAGGGCTGATGCGGGCTCATCTCCACGAGAAGCCGCCCTTCTTCCAAACATATGCGTAGCCGATTCCGAGCACGACGATGAACGTGACCATCTCAAGCAAACCGAACGAGCCGAGTTCCTTGAGCCGCACGGCCCACGGATAGAATGACGCGGCTTCGACATCGAAGATGACGAACAGCATGGCGACTAAATAGAACCGGACTGGGAAGCGCCCGATCATGGCCGACGTGGGCGGCACGCCGCACTCGTACGCTTCGAGTTTCGTCTTCGTCGGGCGCTTCGCGGTGAAGATGCCCGGCACGGCGCTGATGATCAGCGCGATGACCGCAGCAACGATGAAGAAGATTCCTACGGTCGCCCACGGTGATACTGGCACGCGTCTCTACTCTCCCGGCCTCAAGCAACAGCAACGATCGGAGTTCGCCCGCATAACGCGACTTTGTGAAATTTGTCCCAAAGTCCGGGGTTCGCCCCGAACCCTCGAAAACCTACGAAATCTATCGTCCTTTCCGCGTCCGCCTATCGGCGACGGGCTGTCCTCGTCGGGGACGCAGGCTCGCGTGCATCCGTGCACGCGAACCTGCTCGGCTGCGGAGCCGCTCTCGCCATCCTGGCTCCGCGGCTCCTTAGACGCCCCGCCCAAGAACAGCCCGTCGCCGATAGCGGAGCAACTAAAGGAACGAAAGGTCATCGCAGGTCGGCGTCAGAGAGTTTTCGGCCAGCCACGACGTGTTATATAATCGCGACAGGTATCGCGCGCCGCCGTCGCACAATATCGTGACGACGGTGTTGCCTTTTGGCAAGGTCTTTGCGATGCGCGCGGCTGCGGTGACATTGAGCGCGGCAGATCCGCCGAGCAGCAATCCTTCCTCGCGGACGAGATATTGCGCCATCTCTATCATGGCAAGATCGTCGACGCGGACGGCATCATCGGGTTTCGCCCGCTTGAAATTCTCTGTGATGCGTTTGATGCCGATGCCCTCGCTCACCGAGTCGCCTTCCACATCTAAAGTTCCCGATTTGACGTAACTGTAAAGCGCCGAGCCCATCGGGTCGGCCAACACCGTGCGGATCTGGGAATTGCGTTCCTTCAGATAGGCGGTGACGCCGGCGAACGTGCCTCCGGTGCCGCACGCGCAGACGAACGCATCGATTGTGCCGTGTGTCTGGTCCCATATCTCCGGACCGGTCGATTCGAAATGCCCGCGCCAGTTCGCGGTGTTGTTGAATTGGTCGGCCCAGATGGAATGAGGCGTTTTCTCAGCCGTGCGCCGCGCGACATGATAGTAGTTGGCGTCGTCAGTGAACGGCGCAGCCGGCACGACGCGCACGTCGGCGCCCAACGCGCGCAGCATGTCGATCTTCTCCTGAGATTGATCGTCGGGAATGCAGATGATGGTGCGATATCCGCGCGCATTGCCCAGGAGCGCCAATGCGATTCCCGTGTTGCCCGCAGTTCCTTCGACGATCGTTCCACCGCGCCGCAATTCGCCCGCGCGCTCGGCCGCTTCGATGATGGCTTTAGCTGCGCGGTCTTTGACCGAGCCGCCGGGATTCAAGAATTCCGCTTTGCCCAAAATGGTCCGGCCGAGCGCCGCCGATAGCGCCGGAAGCCGAAGCATAGGCGTATCTCCGACGGATGCAAAGAGGTCGGCGCGAATCTTCACGCGGGCGCCGCTGCCGGCTGGAAGAGCCGCCGTAGGACGAATTGAAGCGCGAGACCGCCGACGAAGATCTCGTCCATCAACACGTAATCCGGAGCGCGCCACGACCAAAGCGCGATCGCGGTCAAGCCGAGCGCAAAGCCAAGCGTGAAGATCTCTCCGATGAACCCATCGATGATCGCCGGCGGCCGGCCCGCGGGTTGGAGAAAGGCGGGGCGCAGGCGCGGCATCAGGCGCGGCACGGCTGCTCGATAGGCGAGATATGGTTGACCTTGAGTCTGCGTCAAAAAATTTTCCTCGATCGCGATGAGCCGATAGATGAACACGAGATTGAACAAGACGACGAGCACGGTGACTGCGGGCGGGCCGATCAGCCCGATGCCGAGCGCGATGAACAGGTTTCCCAAGTAGAGCGGGTTGCGCACGAAGCGAAATGGCCCCGCGACCTCGACGCCGCCTGTGACGACGTCGCCGCTCCATACAACCCCGGAGGTCAAATAACTCGCGCCCCACCAGCGGATGGTAAATCCGATGAAGCACGCCGCGACCGCGAACCATGCGCCGGTCTGAATTCCGATGTCGCCGAACTGTTTTGCAAGAATCGCATAGGTCGGTTTGAAGCTTCCGCCGAGCGCGGACTGCAAGAAGAATCCGAATCCGAACGCACACCCATAGAGCACTCCGAAAAGAACGCCGCGATACCGAAAATCCCAAGGCGTCGATGTCATCGCGTATCCAACGGTCCCCTTCGTGCCATGCAGGCGGGCTCAAAAGGCTACCTTTCCGAAGCAGGGAATACCTGGCCCTCGCAAGCGTCGACAAGGGAGTTCACGAACCGTTGAGTGGCGACATCCGCAAAATAATCATTGTAGGCTCGGGCCCAGCCGGTCTCACCGCCGCGATCTACGCCGCCCGCGCGAATCTGAAACCGTTGGTCTTCGCCGGCGGATTGTACGGCGGCCAATTGATGCTGACAAGCGATGTCGAGAACTATCCCGGATTCCCCGAACCCATCACCGGTCCCGAATTGATGGAGAAGTTTCGCGCGCAAGCCGCGCGCTTCGGTGCGGAAATCCACAATGAAGACATCACGCGTGTCGACTTCTCGGGCGGCCGCCGCCGTGTATGGGTGCACGAGCTCGAATTCGAGTCGGAGTCGATCGTCGTGGCCACCGGCGCCTCCGCGCTGTGGCTCGGTCTGGAAAACGAGACGAGACTGCGGGGACGAGGCGTTTCCACATGCGCGACTTGCGACGGCGCCTTTTTCAAAGATAAGGATATTCTGGTCATAGGCGGCGGCGATACCGCGCTCGAGGAAGCGCTGTTCTTGACGCATTTCGGAAGCCGCGTCACAGTCGTGCATCGCCGCGATCAACTGAGAGCATCGAAGATCATGCAAGACCGCGCGAAAAAGCATCCAAAGATCAACTTCGTGTGGAACGCGACGATCGCCGATGTGCTGGGCGATCGCAAAGTAAACGGCGTAGTGATGCGGGACACAATAACCGGCGACCTTTCCGAACGATCCGCCGACGCGGTGTTCGTGGCCATTGGACACATACCGAATACGGATGTCTTTTCGGGACATCTCGCCCTCGATGAGAAGGGCTATATCCTCGCGCCCGACGGCGTGAGAACGAACGTGGAAGGCGTGTTCGTGGCCGGCGACGTTCAGGATACGCAATATCGGCAAGCTGTGACGGCTGCTGGACTCGGATGCCGGGCAGCCATGGAAGCCGAGCGTTATCTGGAGGCGCGCGAAGCGCAACCAGCCGCCATCCGCTGAAACTCCTCTGCAGAGCGGCGTCAAATCGGCCGATATTTCAGTATAAGACGCGCATTTGTGCCGTGGGTTTCGGACGTCGTCTCTTCGCTGTCCGGCTTGCTGCCGGAACAGCGTATTCTACTCCAAAAATTTTGGATTGCAGCGGCATCGAGGATTGCGCAAAGACATGGAAGCGAAACAGAACGAGCTGGGCCTATCGAAGTTGCGCGAGAGCGCGTCGGATCCCGAAACGAATCCGGCGGATCGCCGCGCAGCCGCCGATTTGCTCGCTGAGGCCGGCGCGATCGCCGACGCCGTACCCGCCTTGATCACGGCAGGCCGCGATCTCATGGACGCCGGCGACGTCGAAAACGCGCGCGCGTGTTTCGTGCGCGCCTTCGAACTCGATCCGAAGAATTACGACGCGCTGTTCGAAATCGGGCGCACCGATCTGGCAGAGGGGCATCGCGAAGACGCGCTGGCGAAATTCGTCGACGTGCTGCGTAAGACCAATCTCCGCCACTTGCCGGCGCTCTTTGAAACCGGCTGTCTTTATGAAGGGCTCGGCAAATTCGACGAGGCGATCCTCGCGTTCAAACGGATCGTCGAGCGCGACAAGACGCACGTCGACGGACTCGAGCATCTCGGCCGCGTTCATCAGTCGAAGAATCTTAAACCAGATGCGGTGAAATACTACAACTTAAGCGCCGAAGCCGCGTTTGAAGCCAAGCAATACGATGATGCGCGGCGCTGTTCGAGCGCGGCTCTCGCGCTCGAACCGGACAATGCGAAAGCCAAAGCCATGCAAGCCGGCGTGAAAGCGCTCGCCGGCGAGGCGCCCGTTATCCTGGTTCCTAAGCCTCAGGAAAAAGCACCGCCCGCACCGCCCATCGCTGTAGCCGCCGCGATACCGGCGCCCAAACCTACGCCCGTAGCCGCAGCTACGCCCGTAGCGGTCGCACCGGCGCCGCAGCCAACGGCTCCGCGCACGCCGCCCGTCGCTGCCGCACCGGCGCCGCAACAAGTGCCCGCGCCCGCCCCGCCGGCAGCGGCCGCACCGGACCTGCATACCACCTCCACCTCACTGTCCGCCGAAGTTTTCTTGCTCGAACAGCAATCGGAGGCCATGTCGCGGCTTGCGCAGGCGCAATCCGAAGTCGCACAGACATACAAAAAACGTCTCGCCATGGAAGAAGAGATCAAAACCGCGAAGGCAGCGCTCGAATCACTCGAGCGCGACCGCGCAAACGTCGAGTTGAGCTTGAGCGAGCTCACTAGCCGTGTGGAGACCGCGACCAAGGCGAAGGCCGCCGAAAATGCCGTACTTGCACAACTATCATCCAACATCCAGAAGGTGCGCGACGAACTCGAGGCGCTGTCGTCGTTGCCCGCTGAGATCGAGTCCATCAAAGGCAAGTGCGCGGCCGTCTCCGGACAGGTCGCAAAAGCAAACGAGGTTCTCGCGGGGTCTCACGCAAGAGCCGAGAAGGTGCTCACCGATTCCGGTGCGGTTGAAACCGCGCTCAAGGATCTCCAAAGCAAGTTCGCGGCCACGCGACAAGGCGCCGATGCGGTTGAAAGCCAGCTCATCGGACTGCTCGAGCAAACTCGCGGTGCACACACGGCAGCCAAAGGCGCGGTCGGCCAAGTCGCCGACATGAAGACCGCCGTCGCCTCGCTCGAAGCCCTCAACGCGCAACTCGATTCCGCTCGCGCGCAACTCGAAACAGAGTCGAAACGCATCACAGCGAAGCAGGCGGACACAGCCACGGCACTGGAGCGCGTCGAGGCGATCCGTTCGGCGCGCGGTTCGACGGATGCGAATGCAGCGGCCGTTCCGGCGTCTGCGGCGGAGAGCGCGGCAGCGAAAAAGACGAACGGCGCTGCGCGCGGTCCTGCGTCGGCCGGCTCCGACGCGCTGATCGCAGAAGGCGACAGCTTTAGAGCCGCTCGGAACGCCGGCGCGGCGATCGAGAAATATAGAGCCGCAATCGCGCAAGATAGCTCAAACGCGGACGCGCGCTACCGGCTCGGCCTCGCGCTGTCCGATCTTGGGAAATCCGACGACGCGATATCCGCGCTAAAGCCGCTCGAATCGGATAAAGCGTACGGCATTCTCGCGCAAACCGCCGTCGCGGACGTCCTGCGCGCCAGCGGCGACCTCGATGGCGCCGAAGCACAGCTTTCTAAGGCGCTCGAAGCGACGGGGTATCCTGAAGAGCATTACCGGCACGCACTGTACTCACTTGCCGGTCTGCACGAGGGAAAAGGCGATCCCGACTCGCTCGGACTCGCCCTTTGGTCGTACGAAGAAATTCTCGCGGGAGATCCCGGGTTTGCCGACGTGGCAGCGCGGGTCGCGAACATCAAGGCGGTCCTGGCCGCTCCTAGCGCACGTAACGGAGCGAAATAGCGGTGAGCGCCGATTCGCTTTTGACCGCCGCACACGAACTCGCCACGCAAGATGGCCTTCGCGCTTCGGTGCTCGCGTATATGGAGGCCGTCGATGCTCTGGTCGCCGAGAAGCGCGTGGCGCAAGCGCAGTCGGTGATGATCGAGCTTCTCAAAGCGCAAGAAAAAAAGAAAGGGCTGTTCGCCCGCACCGACAAGAACCCGCTCGGATCGGAGCGCGTGACCGTCGGCCTGAAATTCGCCGAGGTCGCCCCGCTCGGCAGACCCACAGAAGATGCCCTCGATCAGCTGGGATATCTGGCCCAAGATTTTCCCGACGAGCTGACTATCCGCCGCGCCAACGCCGACGCGCTGCGCCAGTCAGGTTACGCAGCCGACGCGATCGACGAATACCGGTATTGCGCGAGCGCGAATCCTGACGATGCCTTGATCAACCAGAACATCTCGGATCTCTACGTCGGCATCGGACGGCCCGATGAGGCGACCGGCTATCTCATGCGCGCTCTGCAGTTGTACGCCAAACAAGGCGAATTCGCGCAGCTCGCCGCACATGCCGAAGCCTTGGTCGAACTCAGACCTGCAAGCATCGGGGACATCATCGACCTTCTCGCGTCGGCGCCCGGCGAATCGCTCGTAGGGCACCTGAAGATGCTCGACGATTTCACGCATCGTGTGACGCACGCCGGCATCCTCGACGCAGCCCAAAAGGCGAAAGCGCGCGAGCAGCTTCAAGCTTTATACGGGCGGCTCGTGCTTGCCGATCCAGCCGACGAAGGCGCGGCGCGCGGACTGCAATCCTTGAACTCGGACGCCTCTCCAGTCGAACGGCGCAAAGCGCCTCGCGAGAAGGCGACGCCCTCCGTGCTCGATTCGACAGTTCCCGAGATAATGCCCGATCGCATCGAAGCTGTTTCTATTGTGCTTCCTGCCGCAGCCGAGGTGCTGCCCGAAGCCGTTTTCTCAGCGGACGACGAGCCTATCTTTGAAGATATGCAGCTTCCGGAAGAATCGCCGACCGAACTTCATGCCGAGCCTGCTCCCGCGCCTCCGCCGCAGCGCTCGCCGGCGGCACCAAACGCGCTCGCGGCGTATACGCGGCGCAAAGCCAAAGAGCTATTCGACGCCGGCGACCTTCTGGGCGCCGCGATGGCCTACGAACGGCTACTGCGCAGCGGCCCGGACATCGACTCGCTTGAAGGCGTGCTGACGTGTTATGAACGCTTGGCTCGCACGCAAGATGCGGCGCGCGTCGCGGTGGAACTCGTGAACGCGAAAGAACATGTCGGCGATCTGGAAGGTGCGCTTGCGACGATCGACCGGATCTCGGCGATCTCGTCAGACGCGAATTTCTCGCAGCGCCGCATGGAACTGCTCGTGGCACTCGGCCGGCCCGAAGCGGTTAAACGCTAGCCCCGTCGTTCTGTAGGGCCGACCTTTATGGTCGGCCCTAGATTTTTTTAAGGGCAAGCGATGCTTGCCCTAGTACGGGTTGTGTTCGTACAATATTATCTTGGCCGACCATCAAGGTCGGCCCCACAGTTTGTGCTACAGCGAGAACGTGTAAACGACGCGATAGGTCTGAGTCGCGGGATGGCCGTCTACTTCGGGAGCTTGAAATTTGCTCGCCCGCGCTGCGTCCAGCGCCGCGCCATCGAGCAACCGGTTGCCGGCCGACTGGCCGATCGACTGCGAGATCACGTTGCCGCTCGGCCCAACCGTGACGAGCACGATCGTCGTTCCTTGAATGCCCTGATTTCTTGCGATTTCAGGATATATCGGCTGGACTTGAGAGACGAACCGCGCTTCGACGACCACCGCCGGCTCGTAGATCGGCGTGGCTTGCGGCACGGCCGCCGCGGGCGCCGCAGTTACGGCCGGTTGTACCGGCGCTTGCGTGGGCACGGGATCCGGTGTGGCAGCCTGCGTCGCGGACGACGGGTCAAAAGCGGGAGCAGCCTGCGCAGTCTCTCTTGTCTTATGCGTCAGCCGTTTCGTCGCGACGATCTTTCCATTCACCGGCGGTGTGCTCGGCGCCGCAGACGGCGTCTCGCCTGGGGTCGGCGTCACGGACGGAGACGCGTGCGGCGAAACAACGGCGGTGTGTTTGGCGTGTTTCTTCTTGGCGGCGAGCGGAGTGATTGCGCTCACACCTGTGAACGATGACAACGGCGGAACGATCGCAGCGAGCCCGACCGGCGCCGCACTCGATTCGTGGTTGTGGCCAGACTCGACCGCATAACCGATGCCGCCGCCGATCAAGATCACGCCGGCAACGGCAGCGATGATGATCAATGGAACGCCTGAAACGCCGCCGGCGCGTGGTTTGAGCGTGCGGCGCAAGGTATGGGCGGAATTCATGATACTCACGTACGGCTTGTCCTTTTGACCCGACAGATGAGCGCCGCAGTTCTAGCGTGATCGCCGCGCGTTGCATCTATACTAGAGTATCGTCGTGAGAGAGAGCGGGGATTAGACCTCGCGCGGTAGCCTGTGGGCCAGCGCACGCAATAGCGCGACCCCGGATGTGAGCGCCCCCTCGTCTAGCCGGAAGTTAGGAGAATGCAGCATGGCTGGCGCAGCGTCACCAGGCCGGCCGACGCCAAGCCGGATCAGACAGCCCGGCGCCAACTGCGCGAAGTAGGAAAAATCTTCGGCGCCCATCGTCGGCCGGTCTAACGACGTCACCGCTGGCACGCCCGCTGTGGCGAGCGCGATATTCGCGATGCGATCGGCGAGCGCGACATCGTTTTGCACCGATGGGTAGCCTTGCTCGAAATTCAACGTATATTCCGCGCGATGCGCTTCGGAGATCCCTCGCACGACCCGCTCAAGGCGCTCGGGCATCGTGGCACGCACGACTTCGTTCAAGCAACGAATCGTGCCGGAGATCTTTGTGACGTCGGCGATCACATTCCGCCGGTAGCCGCCTTCGATCCGGCCTATGGTCACCACGACGGACTCGAGCGGATCGACTTCGCGGCTCGCGATCCGCTGAAGCGCGCCGACGATCTCCGCGGCGATTGGAATCGTGTCGACCGCCAAATGTGGATAGCCGCCGTGGCCGCCGCGTCCTCGGATCTCGATATCGAAATCGTCGCACGACGCGGTTGCCGGACCGCGCCGGATCCCGATCGTGCCGGCAGGAAGCGTGGGCCATACGTGGATCATCGCAACGGCGTCGACGCCGTTCATGACGCCCGCCTCGATCATCGGCTTGGCCCCGCCGGGCCCTTCTTCG
>DATCBN010000043.1 GCA_036511855.1 Candidatus Eremiobacteraceae bacterium
GATGCCGGTAACGAGATAGTCATGAATCGGAAGCGAATGTGGCTCGAGCGCAGGCTGGAAGCCATTCTCCACGAGGATTTCGTCGCGAACCCGTCCGCCTACGGCGTAGACGCCAGCGGCGTCGAGCAGCCGGCACAGCAAGTCGTCTAAATTCTGCTGAGAATGTTCCACGTGGATCATTTGCCCGCCTGAATGGGAACTCGCTCGGGGACGCCGCTGCGCCGAGGGTACCCCTCGGGGGTCGGGGTCACCTTGCGAAACACCCATAGGTGCCGTTCGGCCTCGAGGTACGGCACGGCGATTTGGTCAGCGCTGGCCAGTACTCCGCCGAGGGTTGCGGCGATTTCGAGTATTTCCTGGCCGGGAGCGGCGTCGCGACCACGATAAAGCCACAAGACGCCGTCGCGCTTGAGAAGCGGCAAGCCTAGCTCGAGCGCTAGCGCGGGTTTGCCGATTGCACGCACCAAAACCGTGCCGGCTCGTTCGCGCCGCGCATCCGACCGGCCGGCTGATTCAGCAGTCGTCTGTACGACCTCAACGTTGTCCAGCTTTAGCGTCGAAGCTGCCGATCGCAGGAATTCGGCGCGCAACCGCCTCGGTTCCAATAGAGAAATCGGAGCGCGCGGAAAGGCAATAGCCACCGGTATGCCCGGCAATCCAGCGCCGCTGCCTAAATCGATGATCGGAGGGCGAAATCGATGCGTCGCAAAAGGCGCCAGGCTGTCGAGAAAGTGCTGCACGACCAGTTTGCGCATGTCCACCGAACCGACAAGATTCGTCCGACGGTTAGCGTCGAGCAGGAGGCCGCCGAACGCCATGAGCGTCTCCGCTATCCGTTGACTTTCCGGCAACCCCAGCTTCAAGAGGCCGCTGGACAGCGCGGCCTCGGCTGACTCTGCGGAATGGGTCATGCCGGTGCGGTCGTTGGATGACTCGATTGAGCGCGCCGAAGCGCGGTTAAATGCACCGACAAGACAGCGACGTCGGCCGGACTCACACCTGGGATGCGTCCGGCCTGACCAAGCGTCTCCGGCCGTCGCGCGCCGAGCTTCTCCACGGCTTCACGTGATAACGACTGAACGCGTCCGTAGTCGATCGCATCGGGAATGCGGACGAACTCGGCCTGCGAAAGTCTTTCAATCACCGAAGTCTGACGCCGAATGTAGCCTTCGTACTTTATTTCAACCGCGAGCCGTTCGCCAAGTTCATCGCTGAGGTGCGAATCCGGACAAACACCGCGATACGTCGCGTCGGGGCGGCGCAAGAGCTCCGTCAGCGACAAGCCTTGCACGCGCGTCCCCGAAAGCCGGCGACGCTCTCGAGCGAGCGATTCCATGCGATGCGAAAACGCATCGTACGTTTCATCATCGATCAGCCCGACGTCGCGGCCGATCGGCGTCAATCGTTCGTCCGCATTATCGTGCCGGAGAACCATGCGATGTTCGGCGCGCGAGGTGAGCATGCGATAGGGCTCCGCCGCGCCCTTTGTGATGAGATCGTCGATGAGCGTGCCCACGTACGACGAGCTCCGCGAAAGGGTGACCTGATCGCGGCGAAGCGAGCGGCGAGCGGCGTTGATGCCGGCGACGATGCCTTGTGCGGCGGCTTCCTCATAGCCTGACGTGCCGTTGACCTGACCGCAGTGAAAAAGGCCTGGTACCCGGCGGGTCTCAAGCGTCGCGCGAAGCTCCGTCGGCGACACGAAATCGTACTCCACGGCGTAGCCTGCACGCAGCATTTCCGCTGCCTCGAGGCCGGGTAGCGTGCGCAGCATCGCGAGTTGAACTTCCGGAGGAAGCGAAGTCGAGAACCCGCCGACGTAGATCTCGTCCACATCCCAACCTTCTGGTTCCAGGAAGACCTGGTGCGTCGGATTATGCGCGAACTTCACGACTTTATCTTCGATCGACGGGCAATAGCGCGGCCCCACTCCTTCGATCGCTCCGAGTCCGTACATCGGCGAGCGGTGAAGATTCGCGCGAACGAGCGCGTGTGTGCATGCGTTGGTGTGGGTGATGTGGCACGCCAGCTGCGGCCCCGGAAATCTCGGAGTCGATCTGTATGAAAACGTGAGCGGAACAGGGCTCGGAATTTGCGCCTGCGTTTTCGAGAAATCCACCGACCGCTTGTGAACCCGCGGCGGCGTTCCGGTCTTTAAGCGCGCGGTGGGGAATCCGATCCGGCGCAGCGCGTCGCCAAGACCGGTGCTTGGGGCCTCGCCGATGCGTCCGCCCGGTTTCGAGCCCTCGCCCGCGAACATCTTGCCACCCATGAACGTGCCGGCGGCCATGACGACGTTGCGGCTGCGAAACGATGTCCCGCTCTGCAAGACAACGCCACCGATACCATCACAGTCAACCGCAAGATCAGCGACAAATCCCTCGACGACGGTCAGACGCGGTTGATTCGCCACCGTCGTTTGCATCCGCGCGGCGTAGGCGGCCTTGTCTGCTTGCGACCGCAATGCGCGGACCGCCGGCCCCTTGCTTTCATTCAGCCAGCGCGTGTGCAAGTAGGTCGCGTCGATGCACAGACCCATCTCGCCGCCGAGCGCATCCACTTCGCGTGCGAGTTGGCCTTTTGCGGGTCCGCCGATCGACGGATTGCACGGCATCAATCCGATGGTGTGGACGTTGCCGGTCACCATCAGCGTTTCGACGCCGATGCGCGCGGACGCGAGCGCCGCTTCGAGGCCTGCATGGCCGCCGCCGATGACGATAACGCCGAAATCTTCCATGGACGAGTGAATTCGGCGCGCTCGACGGCGCCTCATGTTCGGAAACGTATCGGGCTGCCTCAGCCCGGCGCGGGTTACGTGGCGGCCGGCGCCGGCGGTTTGCGGCTGACGAGCGAAAGAAGCGCGCCCGCAACCGCGATGAGAATCGCGAGCCACGCAACCTGCGGCGAGCCGAGCACGTAGATCGGCGCGACCGCATCCAACGAATACGACCCGAATCCGGCGAACGTCAGCGCGAGCGCGCCCGCGATGTTCATGAGGGGCAATTCGATGCCGTTCGAGGAGACGAAGAATCCGTGCACCCAGTGCACCGTGACGATGGCGACGACCATCACGGCGATGACCAGCGCCGGCCCGATGGGGCCGAGCCAACCGATGGCGACGAGCAAACCGCCGGCGAATTCGCCCATACCCGACATGAACGCGAACAGCGCCCCCGGCTTCAGACCCAGAGTGCCTTCGAAAAAACCACCGGTTCCTTTGAGGCCGTAGCCGCCGAACCAGCCGAAAAGTTTTTGCGCGCCATGTGCCGCGAGGCCAAGTCCCAAGAAGAGCCGCGCGAGCAGAAGTCCGATACTTATCAATTCCATTTCACACCTCGTTATGTGCGAGTATAGCTGACGTTGCGCGCGCCGTACAGTCAGTTACTAGCAGGATAGCGTGGCATCGGCTTATTTTCCGACGCAAAAGCGCGCAAAAATGCCCTCAAGGACTTCCTCAGTCACGGTCTCGCCCGTCACTTCGCCGTATGCTGCTACCGCTGCCGACAGATCGCCCGAGAGCAGATCGATGGGTTGCCGCTCGGCGATCGTCGACCGTGCATGGGCCAGCGCTTCGGCCGCTCGCGCGAGGGCGTCGATCTGACGAGCGTTGGCGACGAGCGCTTTACCGGCGTCGATGATCCCACCGCCCCAAGCGATTCGCGCGATCGCGCGGCGCATCGCTTCGATCGTGGCGGCGTCGAGGACGCTGCCGCGTACGAATGCGTGCGCGCTGCCATCGCGTGCAAGTCCGGGGTGCGCGAGTTCGAATGCGTCGGCGCCATCACGGCCGAGATCGGCCTTATTGCAAAGGATGATCCGCGGCCCTGCGGACGTCGCCTCGATCGCGATGCGCTCATCTTCGCCGAACCGGCGCGATCCGTCGAGCACGCAGATGGCGAGGGCCGCCGCGTCGATCGCGGCGCGCGCGCGCTGCACGCCTTCGATCTCGACCGGGTCGCGCGCCATGCGCAGGCCGGCGGTGTCGCGCAGGTGCACGATCACGCCGTCGATCGCGATGCGCTCTTCAATGATGTCGCGCGTCGTTCCGGGCGTCGGCGCGACGATCGCGCGCTCGCTTTGCGCAAGCGCGTTCAACAACGACGATTTACCCGCGTTCGGCGGCCCCGCGATGACGCACGTGATCCCCTCACGCAACGTGACGCCGGAGCCTGCGTCGGTCAAGAGCGCCGTTATTGCGGCGAACTGCGAATCGATGCACGCGTCTACGGCTTGGGCGTCGGGCGGTTCGACCTCATCCGGATAATCGATGTGCGCTTCGATCTCGACGAGCCGGTCGAGCAGTTCCTTGCGCAACTGGCGCAGTCGACGCCCGAGCGCGCCGTCGAGCCGCACGGCCGCTGCTCGCGCCGCAAGCCGGCTTTCGGCGTTGATCAAGTCTGCGACCGCTTCGGCCTGCGCGAGATCCATCCGCCGGTTTGAAAAAGCGCGCCGCGTGAATTCGCCCGGCGCCGCGAAACGAGCACCGTTCTCCAATACGGCCTGCAAACACGCCGCGGCAACGCCTGCGCCACCGTGCACCTGAAGTTCGACGACGTCCTCGCCGGTATAGGATCGGGGCGCCCAAAATGCGACGGCGAGCGCATCGTCGAGCCGGTCACCCGTTCGCGGATCGATGACGCTGCCGCGACGCATCTGCCCTGCGCGCCAGAGGCCTGCGTCGCCGCGCGCGAACGAAAAGCACGCTGCCGCTATTCGCCGCGAATCGGGACCGGAAATGCGAACGATCGCCACAGCTGCGATGCCGGGCGGCGTCGCGATCGCGGCGATCGTGTCGGAGAGTGGATCAGTCTGCGTAGCGATCTTCGACAGGAGGTCCGATATCGTCGCGGATGGGTTTGCGCTCGCGCGGCCGAATCGGGCCGCGGTCGACAACGTCGCGGTCGCGCGGGCCGCGGTCGACAACGTCGCGGTCGCGCGGTGCGCGGTCGACAACGTCGCGATCGCGCGGGCCGCGGTCGACGTAATCACGGTCGCGCGGGCCGCGGTCCACGGCATCGCGATCGCGCGGGCCGCGACGCGCGCTGATCACAACGCGGCGGTCGAAGCCGACGCCCGTGCTTTCCGTTGCTAAGTCGCGATGGGCCGCGAGCGTCATGTGGACGATGCGGCGTTCCGATGCCGGCATCGGTTCGAGCTCGACATCGACGCCGTCTTGCAGCGCTCGCTCCGCGGCGCGCAACGCGATGCTTCGAAGCGTCGCGCGACGGCGCGCCCGGTAACCCTCGACATCGACGGCGAAGAACAGTTCGCGATCGCCGACGCGGTGCATAACGGCATTCGTGACGACGGTGAGCGCATCGAGCATGTTGCCGCGTTTGCCGATGAGCAGGCCGAGTTCGTCGTCGCGCTCGTGATCGCGATCGTATTCGCGCGGCGGCCCGGCAGGCGCAAGGCCGCGCACGTCGATGACGATCTGGCGGCCGTCGCGGGCTTGCTCCAAACCGCCGAAACCAAGGCGCGCCGGCAATCCGAAAGCGCTGATCAGTCCTGCGAGAAAATCGCGCGCGTCTTTGAACGGCGCGCGCAATTCTGCCGGACATTCCTCTCGGCGGTTGCGATAGCCGCCCCGGTAATTGCCGCGTCCGAAACCACCGCGCGGGCCGCCGCGCGCAAATCCGCCGCGGTCGGAGCCGCCGCGGCCGTGGCCGCCGTTTGAGTGGCCGGAATCGTATCCGTTCATCGTCTCAATTCCTCATGCAGTCGCTTGCGGCAACGGCTTTTTCGCTTTGACGCCGCACTTCACGCACTTGTTGCCTTTTCCGAGGACCAGCGTTTCGTTACACGCCGGGCAATCGTGGGGGTATCCAAGCTTCATGGCGTCCGTTTCTTCAACCGGCTTCGGTATGCGCGACGGATTCACGCGCATGAACAGCACGGTCTGGGCGACGGACAGCACGTTGAAGGCAAGCCAGTATAGGATGAACGCGGAGTGCCATTGGTAGAGTCCGCCCATCACGAACAGCATGACCGGCATCAAAAGCGCTTGCGTATTCAGCATCTGCGCCTGCTGTTCGTCCATCATCCCGGTGTTCGAGGTGAGCTTGATCGAGAAGTACATCGAGAACGCGTAGAGACCGAGGAGCACTTTGTCGCCGGCGTACAAGTTGATCGCCAATATCTGCGGGAACTGGTGCGATAACGCCGAGCCGATCCACAACCATCCGGCGTGCTGGAAATGGTCGGTGTTCAGCGTGATGGTGTTATACACGCCGAAGAGCACTGGGAATTGGAGCAGCGTCGGCAGACAGCCGCCGAACATGTTTACGCCGTGCTCGCGATAGAGCTTCATGGTCTCTTCGCCGAGCTTTTGCTTATCGTTTTTGTATTTCGTCTGGATCCGTTTGAGATAGGGTTGCAGCGCTTGCATCTCTTGCATGTTGCGCAAGCGTTGGACCGTGAGCGGGATGAGCAGCACGTTGACGACGAGGGCCAGCACGATCATCGACCAGCCGTAGTTGTGGGTCAGATTCAAGTTGATCCACTGCAGCACGCTGTTGAATGCCGCGCCAAGCATGTTGATGAGATCGGTGAACGGATTGGCGAACAGAGCCAGCGCGAGCTTTACGTGAAACAAGAGTTGCGACGTTATCCTTTCGAGTTACGGAACCGGATCGAGCCCGCCCGGATGCCAAGGGCCGCAGCGAAGAAGTCTTCGAGCGGCGAGCCCGGCGCCGCGCAACGCGCCGTGTTGTTCGATGGCTTGCACCGCGTACTCCGAGCACGACGGATAGAACCGGCAGGCTTGGGGCAACATCTTCCCCGCCGTTGCTTGATAGATCCGGATCACCGCGACGAACGGATGCACGTTCACGCTCCCACGCGCGCGATTGCGGGCGCAAGTTGATCGACCAGCGAGCCAAACGGCGCACGCGCCGCTTCCGGCTTGCAATGCACGACGTACCAACGCGGCGCGGTCCCTAGCTCGATGCGTTCGAAAATCGCCTTGCAACGCCGGCGCACGAGATTGCGCACGACCGCATTTCCGACTTTCTTGGTGACGACGATCCCGACTTTCGAGCACGTGCCGCTATCGCGGCCGCGTGGAGTGAATCCATATACGGTCAAAGCTTTCGCCTGCGCAACGCGTCCTTTGCGCATAACGAGCGTGAACTCCCGGCGGCCTTTGAGGCTTTCGAACGCGCGCACCTGAGCTCCGGTTTTCGGCTAGTCGGGTGTCAGGCGCTTGCGGCCCTTGCGCCGGCGCGCCGCTAACACGCGACGTCCGTTCTTCGTGGACATTCTCTCGCGAAAACCGTGCGTGCGCTTGCGGCGCCGGTTGTGAGGCTGATATGTGCGTTTCACTGGACGACGTGGCTCCTACGGTGCAGACGATCCCGGGCGGGCGGCCCGTACATGATGAGTGCCGCCCACGATGGCGGCACCGCCGAAAAAGTATTTCGATTTACTATTTTAGCCCGGCAAGGGCAGTCGGTCAAGCTGATTACGGCGACTTGGGGATATCGGCCTGCGAACCGCGCGCAGCGGCCCGCGCTCGTAGCAGGAGGACCCGAACCCTCCGGTGGACCATTTGGTCCGGCCTGGTCCTATATGCTACGAGCGTAGTGCGCCATGTGGACAGACGGTGCATGAAAGGCCCGGGTTGTCACCGGTCGATTCTGCCGCAATGCCATATGATTCGGGATTTTGCGCCGCTCCGGGCGGCATTTTCATGGTCCTATGCACACCTGTGGATAAGCTTGTGCATAAATCGGCCCCCGCGGCGGAAAGCCGCGCGCCGTATGCCGTCGAGCCGGCTGGAACCATGCCGTTTCTGCCGATCGCATTTGCCGGCGGCGGCGATGACAACGGTCGACGGGCGCGCGCCTTAGCGTCGCGAAGCCAGGCGCAGCGGGGCCTCGCGCGAAACCTCTTGTTTTCTGTCCACACGACCGGCGTTTTTGCTGTGGATATGTGCATAAGTAAATCGCGCAAACCCTGAAGGAATAAGGGTTTTCGCCACTAAAGCGCGCCGACCGCGATGCATCCGGCTAAAGAGCCGGAGTAGCTTATGCGTTTGATTCGAGGAACATGTGATGAATTCGGCTATCGCAATCACCAATGAAGAATATCTGTGGCAGACCACGTTGGTCGCACTCGAGAGCCGTTTCACAAAACCGATTTTCGAAACTTGGATCAAGCCGATGCGAGTCCTCGGGTTGTCCACAGACGAGATCACGCTGACCGTTCAGAATCAGTTCGCCAAGGACTGGGCCGAGAATCGCTTCAAGGGCACGATCTCCGCCGCGCTCGCCGAAACGCTCGGCGCTCCGATCAGCATCCGTTTCATCATTGACGATGCTGCCGAACCTGCTGAATCCAGGGCGATCATCGCCGACGGCGTCCCGGAATCCGCCCGGGCCATTGGCGCCTCACCGGCCGTCAAGCCGCACGACGACTTCCGCCAGACCGGCCTCAATCCGCGCTATACGTTCGAGCAATTCGTCGTCGGCGCCACCAACCGGTTCGCCCACGCCGCCGCACAGGCAGTGGCCGACGCGCCGGCCCGGGCGTACAACCCGCTTTTCATCTACGGCGCGGTCGGTCTGGGCAAGACGCATCTCATGCACGCGATCGGACACAAAGCGCTGCAATCGGCGCCCCGCGCGCGCGTCGTCTACGTTTCGTCCGAGACGTTCACCAACGAATTCATCACGGCGATCAAGAACAACCAAACGGTCGAGTTCCGCAATCGCTACCGCACCGTCGACGTGCTGCTCATCGACGACATCCAATTCTTGGAAGGCAAAGAACAAACCCAAGAAGAGTTCTTCCACACGTTCAACACGCTGCACGAAGCGCAGAAACAACTCGTGATCTCGAGCGACCGTCCGCCGAAAGATATCCAGACGCTCGAAAACCGCTTGCGCTCCCGGTTCGAGTGGGGGCTGTTGACGGACATCCAGTCTCCCGATCTCGAGACGCGCGAGGCTATCTTGCGCAAGAAAGCCGAAAGCGACGGCATCGATGTCCCCCACGAAGTCACATCATACATCGCGAAGATAATCCCGCTCAACATCCGGCAGCTCGAAGGTGCGCTGATAAAGCTCACCGCCTATGCCTCTCTCTATAAGAAAGAGATCACGGTCGAACTCGCCACCGAAGTGCTGCGCAATGAAATCAGCGAAGTGCCGCTTCGCAAGGTCACTATATCGCTCATCAAGGAAAAGGCCGCGCGCTTTCACGGCATCACGGTCAAAGAATTGGAAGGCCAGCGCCGCGATCAGCGCTTGACGGTGCCGCGCCAAATCGCGATGTATCTCGCGTGCGAACTCACCAACGCGTCGCTGCCGCAGATCGCGCGCGAATTCGGCAAGAAAGACCACACCACGGTGATGTACGCGCGCGACAAAGTCAAACAGCAGCAAGACCACGATCCTGAATTCCGCAGCAAAGTGCGCTCCGTGCAAGCCACCATAACGCAAGAAGGCTGACCGGTGGATGAGGTGGGCATAGCGTGGACGGATCCAGCGCGCCACGAGTTCGAGCCCACCGGCTGTGAACGAAGTGGACAGATCGGCGCGAGCGTCCACACGAATTCCGGCGCGCAAATGCCCGGCGCCGTTGCAGAAGCGGCGAAGTCCACGACATCCACCGCACTACGGTGACGATGACCAAGATAGATAATACTCTCTCTCAACGGCCGCGAACCGCGCGCCTGTGGATGCGGGAGAAGACGGAAGCGCGGCGAATCCGCGCAACGTTTCCGTCCGGCGCGCAGCGCGAAAGGATTGCGGCGGTTTTGCCTGTCGCACAGCGAGCATGAAGTTTACCTGCAACACGAAAGACATCGCAAGCGCCGTGGCTGCCGCCGGCAAGGTGGTCAACACGCACACCACCATGCCGATCCTCGGCAACGTCCTGCTCACCGCGAAAAAAGGCCGCGTCAACGTGCGCGCCACCGATCTCGAACTCACGCTCGAAAACGGATTCCCGGCCGAGGTGAGCGAGGAGGGCGCGTGCACCGTCGGCGCCAGACTCTTCGCGGGCTACCTCGCCAACTTGCCCGCGGCCGAACTCGAGATGCACGGCACCGCCAGCCGCGCGGCCGTGAAGTGCGATCGTTCGAACTACGAGTTCTTCGCATTGCCGGCCGAAGAATTTCCGCCCGTTCCCGAAGGCAAGATGGGCGACCAGTTCCGCGTGGATGCGAAGACGTTCAGGGAGGCGGCGTCTGCGGTGACGTTCGCGGCTTCGAGCGAGGAAGCGCGCGGCGCGGTGCTGATGGGCACGCTGCTCGAAGTCGAGGGCCAGACGCTGACCATGGTCGCGACCGACGGCTACCGGCTCGCGCGGCACGAACTCGCGCTTTCAGAAAAAGTACCGTCGGGCGCAAAATACATCGTGCCGGCGCGCGCGCTTGGCGAAGTCGTCCGCGCAGCCAGCGGCGGCATCATCGAAGTGACCGCGCTCGGCGGGCAGGCCAATCAACTCGTGTTCAACACCGGCGATGTCAAAGTGATCGCGCGGCTCGTCGACGGCCCGTACCCGAACTATCAGCAGGTCATCCCGAAGGAGTTCGAGCGCAAAGTCGTCGCCAGCACGCCGAAGCTGCTCGCCGGATTGCGCCGCGCGGAAGTCGTGGCGGGCGATCGGGCGAGCATGGTCAAGGTCGCCATGGACGGCACGAGCCTCGTGATCACCGCCACGTCCGACACCACCGGCAATGCGTACGAAGAGCTCGACGTCGAGCGCAGCGGCGATCCGTTGACCATCGCATTCAATGCCAAGTATCTCGTTGAAATCCTCAACCACATCAGCGCCGACACGGTCTCGCTTGAATTCGTCGGCGCGTTGCAACCCACCGCGATCAAGCCCGCCACAGGCGAAAACGCAGGCCGCCAGCTTTACATCCTGATGCCGCTGCGCCAGTAGCGCCGTGCGGGTCCACTCACTCGAACTCGACCAATTCCGCAACTACGCCGCCTTGCGATTCTCGCCGCCGGGCGGCGCGTGCGTTTTCATCGGTGAAAATGCGCAAGGCAAATCGAATCTGCTCGAAGCGCTGGCTTTGCTCTCGACGGGCAAATCGTTTCGCGCCGCGCGCGAAGCGGATCTCATCCGCGACGGCGCGCCGGCCGCGGAGGTGAAGGCGCAAGTCCAAACGCGGCACGGTACCGCACAGACCGCCTGCATCATTTCGCGCGTCGGCGAGGGAGCAAGAAAGAAATTTTTTCGCGATGGCCGCGGTATTTCGTACGGCCAATTCATCGGCGGCGTCGCCGCGGTCACGTTCATGCCGCTCGATCTGCAGCTCGTTGGCGGCCCGGCCGCGCTGCGGCGCCGGCTCCTCAACGCGAGTCTTTCGCAAAGCAATCGCGCCTACTACCGGGATCTTGCCGCGTACGCGGGCGTACTCGCACAGAAGAATGCCATGTTGCGCGCGTCGTCAGCGCCGGAGCGCGAGCTGCTCGCCACGTATAACGAACAGCTCGCAGAGTCCGGGGCTCGCATCGCCGGCGCGCGCGCGGCGTACGTGCGGAAGTTGGCAGCCGAAGCCGGAGCCGTGCACGCGCGATGGGTGGGCGCCGCGCCCGAGTTCATCGCATCGTACAGGCCGATGCCCGCATACCCGAGCGAAGCTCCGGACGCCATCGCTAACACCTTGCGCGCAGCGCTCGCTGCAGCCGCGCCCATCGAGACAAAGCGGAGGGTATCGCTCGTCGGGCCGCATCGCGACGATCTCGCGCTGACGCTCGGCGGCCGATCGCTCGCGCGCTTCGGCTCGCAAGGTCAGCAGCGGACTGCGGTGCTCGCGCTCAAAGCCGCCGAGTATGCGCTTCTCCACGCAGCGGCAGGCGAGCCGCCCATCCTGCTGCTCGACGACGTTTTGTCCGAACTCGACGCCGCGCGCCGCCACGCATTTCTCTCAAGCCTCGACGGTTTCGATCAGGCGTTCATCACTGCCACCGAGCTGCCCGATCTTCCAAGCGGCGTGATCGGTTCGGTCGTCGAAATCCGCGCGGGCATGCTTTTGACACCGAGCCTGCGGCCGGCATGAGCGGCTTGCGCGCGTTGCGCGGATTGGTGGCGGCGTGGAAGCCCGGCGGCCCGGCGTCGAGCTCCGATGCGGCGGGCGCGGTCGCCGCCGCGTGGCCCGACATCGTCGGCGCCGCCGTCGCAGCGCGCACCAGACCCGCGCGTCTGCGAGACGGACTCCTCACGGTGTGGACGGCCGGCAGCGCGTGGAGTCACCAACTCTCGTTCCTCGAGCCGGCCATACTCGAAGGTTTGCGCGCGAAAGTGCCGGAGGCGGGCGTCAAACGGCTTCGGTTCGCGGTGGCGAGCGGGCGCACGCGCCGTCTACTCGACGGCGCGGCAGCGCGGACATCGCCCGCGATTCGCACCGCAGCGGGCAATGCGCGCGGGGTTGACGACACGGCGCGCGCAAGGGAATTCGACGATGCCGCAGATCCGGCGGCGATCGTGCGGCGTTTGCGCGCGCGTCAAGCCGACCTCGATGCTCGGCGCGCGCGCGATGGTTGGACGCGATGCGGTGAATGCGCGAATTGGATGCCGCCGGACGCATCGCAAGGCGCTTCCTGCGTTCGCTGCGCCGAAGAAGCGCGCATCCGTTCCGATGGTGCTCTCGAGCGCGCGCTTTGCGATGCGCCGTGGCTTTCCGCGCGCGATATCTGCGCCGCGGTCGAAGGCGCAGGGCGTCCAGCATTTGAGCGAGTACGCCGGCGGCTGCTCTCGCGCTTGGAGATCCAACTCGATAACGCCGCGCGCCGGCTCAAACGCGGCGCGCTCGAAGCCGCCGATCGCGTGGCGGCTTGGACGTATCTCATGCTGCTCGCGCGCAAGCAGCGACGCGATCTTCCGCGTCCGGTCATCGCCGATATTCTTGGCGAAGCGTGGGCCGATGCGCTCGGCGTGCGGCGCGCGATCGCGCCCGCGAGAGGCGCGCGTCGCACTGCGGGAGAAAGATAAGAGCGAAGAGATTTGACCAATTGGGCAAGCGGTGCTATGGGCAAGCGATGCTTGCCCTAGTACCAAAATGAATTATCAAAAGAGGGATTTTTGGCGAGCAAGGATGGCAACGCGAGCGGCGACGAGTACGGCGCCGAACAGATCAAAGTGCTCAAGGGCCTCGAAGGCGTGCGCAAGCGCCCGGCCATGTACATCGGCGACACCGGCGTCCGCGGGTTGCACCAACTTGCCTTTGAAGCGGTCGACAACGCGGTGGACGAAGCGCTGGCGGGCTATTGCCGTCAGATCGACGTCATCATCCATAAAGACGGATCTGTTTCGGTGGAGGACGACGGGCGGGGCATTCCAGTCGACGTGATCGCGAGCGAGGGCAAGCCCGCGCTCGAAGTGGTGATGACGGTGCTGCACGCCGGCGGAAAATTTGAGGGATTGGGCTACAAAGTCTCCGGCGGTCTGCACGGCGTGGGCATCTCGGTCACGAACGCCCTCTCGGAGTGGATGACCACGCGCGTCAAGCGCGACGGAAACATCTACGAGCAGAAATTCGCGCGCGGTGTGGCTGCCAACAAGATGAAGATCGTCGGCACCGCCGACGGCACGGGCACGCTGCAATTGTTCAAGCCGGACCCCGACATCTTTTCGACCCTCGATTTTTCGTTCGACATCCTCCAGCAGCGGCTGCGCGAGCTCGCGTTCCTCAACCGCGGTCTGCGCATCAATCTCACCGACGAGCGCACGGACAAGAAGCAGAACTTCTGTTACGAAGGCGGCATCAAGAGCTTCGTCGAGCAGTTGAACAAGAACAAAGAGCCGCTGCATGACGTGCGCTACATGACGGGCGAACGGCAGCAGATCCAAGTCGAAGTGGCCTTTCAGTACAATGACGGCTACATCGAAAACGTGCTCGCGTACGCCAACAACATCCACACCGTCGACGGCGGCACGCACCTGGCGGGCTTCCGGTCCGCTCTGACGCGCGTGCTCAACAACTACGCGAAGAAGTCCGGGCTGCTCAAGGAAGCCGAAGGCAATCTCGCCGGTGAAGATCTGCGCGAAGGTCTCACCGCGGTGATTTCGGTGAAGATTCCGAATCCGGAATTCGAAGGCCAGACCAAGGCGAAGCTCGGCAGCGCCGAAGCGCAAGGCGCGGTGAACGAGGTCGTCGGCGAGTCGCTTGGATACTACCTCGAGGAGAATCCGGCGCCGGCCCGGCGCATCATCGAGAAATGCGTCAACGCAGCGCGCGCGCGCGAGGCCGCGCGCAAAGCGCGCGATCTTGCACGCCGGAAAAACGCGCTCGACAGCGGCTCGCTTCCCGGCAAACTCGCCGATTGCTCCGAACGCGATCCCGCCAAGAGCGAGATCTTTCTGGTCGAGGGCGAATCCGCCGGCGGCAGCGCGAAGCTCGGCCGCGACCGTCACTTCCAAGCCATCCTGCCGCTCAAAGGGAAGATCCTCAACGTCGAAAAGGCGCGTTTGGATAAGATCGTGAGCCACGAAGAGATCCGCACGCTCATCACCGCGCTCGGCACCGGCTTCCACGAAGATTTTGACGCATCGAAGCTTCGCTATCATCGTATCTATATCATGACCGATGCCGACGTCGACGGCGCGCACATCCGCACGCTGCTGCTCACGTTTTTCTTCCGTTACATGCCCAAGCTGATCGAGCTCGGCCACTTGTTCATCGCACAGCCTCCGCTCTACCAAGTGCGGAAAGGGAAAAAGTTCTGGTATTGCTACCGGGATGAAGAGCGCGATGCCGTCCTCGCGCAAGCAGGCGACGGATGCTCGATTCAACAGTACAAAGGCCTCGGCGAAATGGATCCGGAGCAATTGTGGGAGACGACCATGGATCCCGAGCAGCGCATGGTGCGCAAAGTGCTGCTCGACGACGCTGTCGCAGCCGACGAGATGTTCACCATCCTCATGGGTGAAAAAGTCGAGCCGCGCAAGCAATTCATCGCCGACAACGCAAAGGATGCCGTAAACCTGGACGTTTGACGCCGCCTGAAACGGCGATTCCGGGTTCCGCGTTTCTAAAGCCAGACATAAAACGCACCCATCGAGGGAATACGGGTATCGTGCGCAGGCTGCTCCGGACCGCCGTCGTCGTCATCGCCGTAATCGCAGCTATTACGGTCGTGGTGGTCTTCGTGCCCGGACCGCGCTCGTTGACCGTTCGCGCTTTTTTGCAGCTCGAGCTCGCCAATCGCGGTTATCATTTCAAAGCCGGATCGCTCGCGATCGGCGCGAACGAGATCGACGCCGGCGATCTCATCATCGCCGACAACGCCGGAGTCCCGCTGATCTCGGCCAAGAACGTCGTCATCAAGTATGACGTGGGCGGATTGCTCGGCCGGAGCGATCGCGCATACGGGCTGCACTCGATCGTCGTGCGCTCTCCGGTCATCAATATCGTACGGCATGCCGACGGCACGTTCAATTCGTCATCGCTCATCGCAGCCCTTAGATCTCCAAGCGGTCCGGTCGCGGGAAGACCCCCGCTTCGCTTCACGCTCGACGTGACCGACGGGCGCCTGCTATTCGGAAATCCAAGCGCATTCGCGTCACCGGGTCGAGCGTTTGCGCTCAACGCCGTGAGCCTTAGTGCCGATGTGTCGCAAGGAATACTAACCCGCGCCCGTCTGTCGGGATCGTTCGACGCGACAAGCGCCGGCAGCTCGGCGCACTCCACGCCGGTTCGGGCCACGTTGTACGAAAACGACCAGATCGCGTACGCGATGGCCACGCTGTCAGCCTCGGATATGGAGATCGCACCGATCGTCGACGGCTTGGTGTCAACGCCGAACTTCGCGATAGAAGCCGGAACGGCAGACGTGACGTTAAGCGCGTTCGATGCAGGCTACGACCGCTCGACCGGTCCGCAATGGCGCGCAAGCGGCGTCGCGCCGGTACACGAAGCGCGGCTTCGATTCTTGCCGCTCGTCGTGCCGCTGCGCGATCTGAACGGAACGGTTCGCTTCGACGGCGGCAACCTGAGCGTCGCCGGCGTCAGAGGAGATGTCTCGAGAATTCCCGTCGCGATCCAAGGCGGAGTCCGTATTCTCGGCGGCGTGAATTTCGCGATCGGCGCTTCACTCGAATCGGATCTCACGCGCTTGCGCAAGTTGATGGCGTTCTCGACGCCCTTGCTGCTCACTGGCGATGTCGCGGCGTACGTCCACGTCGACGGCCCGTCGGGCGCGTTCCACGTGCGCGGAACTTTTCAGTCGCCCGGAACCGCGACCTATGAAGATATGGCGTTTGCCGGCGTCGCCGGCGATTTCTTTTATTCCGACGGGCATATCACGCTGGATCGCGTCGCGACGCGCTACGCCGGCGGCGATGTTTACGGCGGCGGCGACATCGATCTCCGTAGTCCGGACCGCGTGAGTGCATTCGCGTTGGCGGCACGCGTGCCGGGAACGTCCGTGCCGGTCGTCGGCAATCTCAACCCGGGCGGTACCGCCACCGCGATCGTCTCCTTCTCGGGCCCGCTCGCCGCCCTCGGTGGTCAAGGGTACGCGCAAGTCACCGGCGGCAACGGTGAGGAAATTCGCACGACGGTCGCAGCCGACGGACAACGTCTGTCGATCGGTCCGCTTATCGCGAGCGGTGCGGGCGGCGATCTCGAGCTCGCGGCATCCGTCGACCGGCATACGAGCCCCCGCAACGTCACTGGCGATCTCATCGCTGACGGTTCGGTCGTCCACTTGCGTAGCGGCGCCTACGCATTGCCGGGCACCGGAGCACCGATCGATCTGCCATCGGTCGACGGCACCTTCGACGGCGCGGCGTGGGTGCAAGGTACGGAGTCGGCACCGGTCGTCGGCGTGGACGTGCGCGTCAGCGATCTTGTCGTCTCGGGCGAGCATCTGGGAAATGCGCGGGCCGTCGCCACGGGGAACGGCAGCCAGATCCGCATCGGCGAACTCTCGGTCAGCGGACGCGACGCCAGCGTCGTCGCGAGCGGTTATGCGTCGGCGCAACCATCTGCCGGCCGCTATTCGGCGGCGCTGACCGGAACCGGTTCAGTCGAACTTGAAACGCTTCCCGGCATTCCGCCGAACATGAAGGCGCGAGGCCGCACGACCGGTCGATTTCTGGCAGTGCTTGGCGACCGCCGCTGGACGGTGAGCGGAGATGCCAGCAGTGCGAACGCCACATTCTCTGGCGTGCCGGTGCGCTCGATCGCCGCGACGGTCTCCGGCGGCGGCGGCATGCCAACCCAGGTGTTTGCAGCCACCGGTTCTGCCGCCGGCGGCGATTTCGCCATCGCCGGCACGATGCCGAATTCAAGCGGACGCCGAGACACGATTTCGGTGTGGGCGCGCGATATCGACATGCGCGCGCTCCGTTCGCTCGGGATGCCGTTGCATACGGGATCGGCGGTCGCGTTCGTGCGCATCGGCGGCTCGCCGGCGAACTTGAGCGCCGACGGCGTCGTGTCGTTGACAGGCGGAAGCTACAAATCCTCAGCCGTCTCAGGCGACATGGACCTGCACTTTGCGAATGGACGGTTGATCGCCCAATCGGGCAGAGTCGCGATCGCGGGCAACCGCGTCGCCGTCAGCGGCACCGTTGGCGGGTTGACGCCGGGCGCCACGCTTGGCACCGCATCGCTCGACATCCGGGCGGTCATGCGAGTCGGCGACCTCGGCGGGTTGCTCGATCCTTATGCGCCGCCGCAGGCCGCGCTCGCCGGACTCGTCGCGGGCGATCTGCGCGTCACCGGCTCGGCCGCGTCGCCGCGACTCGACGGCGTGATCGATTCGTCCGGCGGCACGTTCCGCGGCGTCGCGTTCAACGACATGCACGGGGTGCTGCACGTCAGCAACGGAGCGCTCTCGCTCACAGGCGGCGAAGTGCAGCTTGGTTCGTCGCGCCTCACGCTCGCGGGCAGTCTGACGCCGAGAACCGTTCAATTGCGCTCCACTAGTCCGCACATCGACTTGTCGGACTTCAACGATTTCTTCAACGGCTACGATACCGTCGACGGCGTCGGTACGTGGAATGTCGCGTTCGAATCGTCGCCCGCCGGCGTCGCCGCAAATGGGAATTTGAATCTCAACGACGCGGCCATCGTCGGATACCCGCTCGGGTCGATCGATGCGACATTTTCAAGCCGGCGCCGCGCGTTGCTCGCCACCGTGCGGCAGCGGGGGCCCGCGGACAGCGCCGATATTTCGGGCAGCGTGGGGTTTCCATCGCACCCGAACGCCGTGCCGGACTTCGCGACCGCATTCTACAACATTCGCGGCAGCGCGACGGGCGTGGATCTCGGCGTCGTGATGCCGCTCATCCGCCAAGAGGACATCGGTTTGACCGGCCGGCTCGACATCGCCGGGTCGTTGCGCGGACAATTAGACCGGCCGTCTACCGTCGCGACGTTCATACTGCACGACGGCCATCTCGGCAAGTTTCCGATCATCGCGCTGTCCGGCTCGCTCGACAGCGACGGAAAATCGTTCGGCGTCTCCGACGCGGTCATCGAATTGCCGTTCGCCAATGCCGCCGGTTCTGCACAGTTCGGGCCCGGCAAGCGACTGGTCGGCTCAGCCGGCATCGACGCGCAAGACCTCGCCAAGCTCGGCAGCGCGCTTGGACGGCCCGGCCTTGTCGCGGGCGCGGCCAAAGCGTCGTTGAGCATCTCGGGCACATCCACCCAGCCGCGCGTGCAAGCATCCATCGAAGGGGGAAAGGGTTCGCTACTCGGTGTCGGATTTGACAGCGCCACGGCAAAGGTCAACTACCAGCCGGGCGAGGTGGAGATCAGCGACGCCGCGCTCGTTCTTGCCGGCGGCCGCGGCACCGTGTCATTGACCGGCGCGTTGCCTTTGCAATTGCAACCGTTATCGCTCGGTCCAAAAGATAGGCCGATCGACTTGCATCTCACCGCGCAAAACGTCGATCTCTCCGCATTCGATTCACTGTCGGGAAAATTCGGCCGCTTGGGCGGCATTCTGCAAGGCACCGCATCCGCCGTCGGCAAGGCGGGCGATCCGGTGCTCGCGGGATCGGCGTCGCTGCGGAACGGTTCGGTGGTGTCGGCGCTTGAAACCGTGCCGGTCGAACGTATCAACGCCGACATCTCGCTCGCGCAAGACACCGTCACGCTCACGCGCCTACGCGGTTCGCTAGGATCGGGCGACGTGGTCGTAAGCGGCACAGCACACGTCGTGCCTGCGGTGGGCTTGCGCTCGAACGCCGGTCTGCAGTATTCCACGCATTTGGCGCTCCACAGCGCGCACATCGAGATTCCCGGCTGGGTCGGCGGCACATTCAACGGAAACTTCAGTCTCACGAAGCCCGGCGTCAATCCGTATCTCAACGGTTCGATCACCGCCACAGACGCGCTCGTGCCGTTTTCAGCGATCTACTCGCTCGCGACCGGCTTCGGCCAAGGCGGAACGCAACCGAGCGGACCAGGTCCGGTGCCGGGCGTGCCGTCACCGTTGCCGGGCCGCACCGTCGCATACGCGGGCAGCCTTTATGGTGGAAACTTCCATCTCGTATCGAGCGTGCCCGTCGCGGCTGCCACGCCGTCCGGTTTCGTGCTGCCGAATATCGACCTCAAAGTGACTGCGACCGCGGGCAAGCGCGTCCGCGTCCAGGGCGGCGCGATCGATCTCACCGCGGCGGGCGCCCTCAACGTCGCGGGCACGCTGCGCGCTCCCACGCTCGACGGCAGTTTCAGCTCGACGCGCGGACAAGTCACGTATTTCGATACCGTGTTCCGGATCGACCGCGGAGTCGTGGAGTTCAACAAAGGAACGGGCCTGCTGCCCACGCTCGACGTCAGCGCCACCACGAACACCGGCGGCGCACAGATCACGCTCGCCATCACGGGGCGCGTCGACCGGCTAAACACCGATCTGTCGTCGGTGCCGTCGATGACGCGCGACGAGATCGCGGCGACCCTGCTGCACGCGCCGCAGGTGACGTCGCTGACCAACTCCACGCCCGAGCAAGCGCAGGCGATCCTCACCGGTGAAGCGCAGGCGTACTTCAACGCACAACTCACGCGGAGTCTGCTCTTTCCGCTCGAATCGTTTCTCGCTGAATCCTTGGATATCGAACAGATCAATTTCATATTCGACCAACACGGTCAGGCCGCGATCGAAATCCGCAAACTGTTCACGCCCACTATCTATGGAATTTACCAGTCGACTGTGAGTCTGCCGGTGACGCAATCGTTCGGCGTCGCGTACATCTTGCGCGATACCGCGTCGCTTGAGTTGCTTCAAACCCAAACGCCGACAGGTGTCTCCGATGTGACGCTCGCGTTGCGCTTCAGCTTCCACTGATGGTCCCGCACCGCGGCGGCGCGTCGTCTGGTGGAGGAATAGAAGGCGTTTTGTGCCAACGACGCGATGCGTTCTCGGCATGCGCAGCGACCTCAAATATCCCATGGGCGGCGGAACCATCGGCTGCTTTCCCGGCGGTCGGTCGGTCTATGCCCATCCATCGTCGATCAGGAGCGCGTCACCCTTGACATTCGTCCTCCGATTCGCAGGCGCCGCGCTGCTAGCCGCCATCCTCGCATTCGTGGCCGCTCCGCAGGGCCTCACCGCCGCGCCGCAGCCGCTGATCACCGCGATCAACGTCCGCGGCAACGCGCACGTGCCCATCGACAGGATCGGTGCGGTGATACGCTCGCAAGCCGGCACGCCGCTCGATCAAAAGCAAGTGGCGGCCGACCGGGCGGCCATCCTAGCGCTTGGCTTTTTCACCGACGTGAAGACCGACATCCGGCCGACGCCGGGCGGCATCTCGCTCAACTACATCGTGATCGAGAATCCGGTGGTGTCGAAGATAACGTTTGTCGGCAATAGCCACGTCACCACCGACATCCTCAGCGCGCTCATGGACACGACTGTCGGTGCGGTGCTCAACTCCAACACGCTGCGCGACGACGTCACGAAGATCAACTCGTACTACGACAAGCTCGGCTATATCGGCACGCGTCACGTGACCAACATCGCCATCGCCGCCGACGGCGGCGTGCGGTTGGACATCCAAGAAGGCGTCACGGTCTCAAAAGTCGTCGTCACCGGCGACACGGTCGTCCCTCCCACTGCAATCGTCGGGGCGATGAAGACAAAGACGGGGACAGTATTTTCCCAGCAGACGTTCGACTCGGATCTGCAAGCCATCAGCAAGATCTATACCGACCTCGGGCTGAACATCTCGTTCGACAACAACACCGGGCCCGACCCGAATAATCCCGGCACGATCGACGTGGCGCTGTGCGAAGTAAAAGTGGGCGCCGTGGAGATCGCCGGCAATTCGAAGACGAAAGACTACGTGATCCGGCGCCTTTTGCGCGTGCGGCCAGGCGAGCTCATCACTGAGGCGCGGCTCAAGCGCGACTACGAACTCATCAACAGCACGCAATACTTCAAATCGGTGGATCTATCCACCAAACCCTTCGGCGACAAGTGCGGCTACGTCACGCTCGTATGGACCGTCGTGGAACAGCGCACGGGCACGGCAAGCGTCGGCGTGTCGTACGGCGGCGGCGGCCAATATGGTCAGGGCCTGTCGGGCAACCTCGGCTATTCCGAAGCCAACATCAACGGCACCGGCGACGGGGCGCAGGTATCGCTGCAGCGCGGCCTGCACATCAGCGACCTTTCGTTTTCGGTCAGCGTGCCGTACATCCACCAGTTCAAACCGGACTCGGTGAGCTTCAGCATCTTCAATCACGTCGTGGCGGAGCAGCCGTATCCGGTCTACAAGGAGGCCGGCAACAATCCGTTCTTCACCATCGCGCAGCAGGGCGGCGCGGTCCCTTCCAACCCCGGCACGGTCGGCACGGGCACCTCTGGTCCGTGCACCGCGAATGGGTCGCCATGCACGAATCAATTCGCGTTGTACAGCACGCGTCAGGCGGGCATCTCGATCAGCCTCGGCCATCCGACGGCGGACTACACGCGCGTGTCGTTCGGGGCATCAGCCACGAGGCTCTCGCAAGAATTCGGGGCGAGCGGCTTTCCGAAGCAATTCCTCGATCTGCGCGGAGCGCTCGTATCGCCGAACCAATCCACAGGAATTCAAGGCGGTTCCGTGCAGCCGGGAAGTTCGCGTCTCTTCTCGCTGAACACCGGACTCATCCGCGACGACCGCGACGATCCGCTCAATCCGCGTTACGGCGGCACGCGCAGCTTCTCCACCGAGTGGTCATCTAAGGCGTTCGGCTCTAACTACAACTACACCAAGACCGACGTCGACATCACGAGATTCTTCCCGGTGAAATTTCACTCGACGCTCGCGCTGCACGTGAACTACGGTTTCTCGAGCGGCGGCGCCTCGCTGCCCTACAACAACCTGTTCAGTCTCACCGATCAGCAATTGCGCAACACCACGTTCGTGTTCTACGGCGACCGGGAAATTCTCGGCCAAGCGGAATTGCGCATCCCCGTCACCGCCGACAGGAAGTTCACGGTGGCATTTTTCGCCGACACCGGCGACGTGCCGTACGTGACGCCCGTCGTGGGGCCGTCACCGTCACCCACGCCGATACCGCCATGCGGCGCGCACTGCCCGCCCGGCCGGCCGATATCGAACGCGGTCACCTACGTCGAAGCGCCCTTCAAGCTTCAGGCCGACTTCGGTTTCGGCATCCGGGTGCAAACGCCGATTGTACCGCAGCCAATCAGAATAGACTTCGCGTTCGGCCAGGGAGGGCACCACGTGTCCTTCGGGTTGAGCCAGTCGTTCTAATGTTTTTTTGATATACTCAATTTATGTAGGAGGGCAAGCTTCGCTTGCCCAGTTAGCTTGCCCATGGTAGGGCGAACACCGCCCGCCCAATAAACAAGCGGCAGGGCGAGCTAGTGCCCGCGCAATACGTAAGGAACGGGACATCATATCTATGCAGACTTCAACAAAGACCTTGCTCTCCGCTATGGCCGCGGCAGCGTTTCTGCTCGTCGCGCCGCAAGCGTTGGCCACCGATATCTCCGACGTCGGCTTTATCGATCAAGGCGCCGTCGGCGACCTTCCCCAGTTCCAAGCTGCGCGCCAGCAATTCACCGCATTTCAACAAAACTTGTCGCCGCAATACCAGGCTGCCATCAAAGGCAAAAGCCCAGCCGACCAGCAGGCGATATCGGCGCAGTTCAACCAACGGCTCACCGCAAAGCAGCAGGAGATCTTCGCGGCGCTGTTCGCCCGCGCGCAGACGGCCATCGCCGCGGTCGCCGCGAACAAAGGCTTGAACGTCGTCGTCGACAAGTCGATCGTCATCTACGGCGGTTTGGACATCACGAAGGATGTCCTGGACGTTGTGAATCAGCCCGGTCCGGTCGTACCGCCGATCAATTCGCCGGCGCCCTCGGAGATCGGCTACGTGGATCAGCAGCAACTTGACGCGTTGCCCAAAGCCAAGAGCGCGCAAGATACGTTCATGCAATTCCGTCAGCAATTGCAGACACAGTTGAATCAGCAACTCGCCGGCAAGACCGACGCGCAGAAGCCGCCCATCATCCAGTCCTTCAATTCGCAATTGAGCGACGAACAGAAGAAAGTCATCCAGCCGCTGGTCGATGCGACGACGAAAGCCATCAACGACGTGGCCAAAACCAAAGGTCTGCTCCTCGTGATCGACCAGACGAGCCGGGTCTATGGCGGCACCGATGTCACGGCTGACGTCGTGAAGGCGCTTCAGTAGTCTTGTCTCCGCTCCGTGGCGCCGCGCTCATCGCGATTGCCTTAGCCGCGACCGCCTGCGCGAAGAACGCCGATCAACGCGCGCAAAATCTTCTCAACTTGAGCACGCCCGGACTCGTCGCGGGAGGCGCCGCCGCCGGCTACGTGGACATCGACAAGGTGGTCGCGGCGCATCCGTTGCACCACCAACTGCAAGCGCTGCAGGATCAGATCACGCTGCTCAACGCCACTGCCGTGAGCGGCCCGACACCCGTGACGCCGGCGCAGATCAAGGCGCAGGATAGTCTGCAGCGCGAGCTCAGCGACGCGCAGACCGCCTTCACGCAAGTCCTCGCCGACAAACAGACGGCATACCGTCTCAAAGAACAACAAGCCGATGCAGACATAACCTCATCGGCTTTGGGCAGCCCCGACGCCGGTCCGGGCGGCATCGTCGGCGGCCTTCAGGCCGACTTCCAGCGCCAGATGATCGCGATGCAGCTCGGCTCGCGCAAGACCCTCGACGCGTATCGCAGCGATCTGTTCAAACAAGACAGCGATCACCTCAAACACGTGCAAGCCCTCATAGGGCAAGACGTGCAGGCCAAGCTGCGCGCAAAAGATTCTCAACTGTCGGCGGGCGAGACCGCCTATCAGATCCAGTTGGCGAAACAGGACCAAGACCAGCGCTTGAATCTGAAGGCCAAACTCGACAATCTCACGCTCTCGCAAGCCGACCGTCAGACATACAGCAATCAGCTCCAAGCCATCGACGCGCGCGAAGCATCGCTCATCGCTGCGATGAAAGCGCGCGATGACGCAACATCCCTAGCGTATCAAAAACGGATCCAGACCGACGCCGCGAAGCGCTTTGACGCGGAGCGGGCTGCGACCGAAAAAGACACGAACGCCAAACTCGCGGCGCGCCAGACCCAGCTCGAGTCGGCCATTCACACGCAAGCCGTGCAGCTCGGCGGCCAGTTCCAGAGCAAGCTGAACTCGGCGAACGCCACGTTGAGCGCCAATCCAAAGGTGCAATCGCAGCTCGCCGACGTGCACGCCAAGATCGCGGCGCAGTACCAAGCCGACGCGGTCGCCGCGATGGCTTCGTACCAAGCCACGCGTAAGCAGCTCGTGGCGAAATACAGCGCGGTCGCGCGCATGCAGTTCCAAGACAACGTCGCCTTGTCCATGCAAGCCGAGCAATTGGCGCAAGAACGCAAGCAGCTGTACGACGGCATCGTGCGGCAAGTGCAGAACTTGGTCGCCGACGTCGCGCGCCGCAACGGCGTCGGCGTCGTGTTCAGCGCCATCGCAGGCGCCGGCAATGCGATCGATCTCACCGATCAAGTGGCGAAAGCGGCAGCCGCGCTACCGTCGACGACACCACCACCGTCCGTTCCCGGGGGATAAATGAGCACACATCTCGTCCGCTGCGCGGCGTTCGCGTTGCTCGCCGCGAGCGTTCTCGCAGGCGCCGGCTGCGGCCAAGCGCACGCCAAGGTCGCGTTCGTCAACGTCGAAGTGCTGCAGAGCACGTGGCCGAAGTTCATCAACTACCAAAACCAATTGCAGGCCACGCTCTACGCCATCCAATCCAGCAAGCTTCGCCCGGCGGAGAAACAGAAGCAGCTGCTGCAGCTGAACCAGCAATCCGCGCGCTGGCAAGCAGAAGTGACCAACGACGTCAAGGATGCCGTCAAGCAGATTGCGGCCAGCCGCCATTACGAACTCGTCGTCACAAGGCAGGGCACGGCATTCGGAGGCGACGACATCACACCCGACGTGCAGACCGCGTTGCGTATCCCGCTCGCCTCGCCGTCGCCGGGGCGATAACGCCGGCGCGTGGACGGACGCGGGCGCAGGCTGGCCGACTTGGCGGCGGCGGCCGAAGCGGAACTTGACGGAGATGGCGACCTTCGCATCGACCGCGTGGCTGCGGTCGACGATGCGACGACCGACACGCTGACTTTTGCCGTGGACGAGCGCTGGCTGGAAAAAGCGCTCGCGTCGCCGGCTGCCGCGGTCATCGCGCCGTCGAGCGCGCGCGGCATCGACCGCAAGGGGAAGACGTTGCTCTTCGCGCCCGATGTGCGCGCCGCGCTCGCAAGCGTGCTCAAGCTTTTCGCCCCGGAGCTGCCGTCGGGAGAATTCACGCACGAACGCGCGGTGATCGGCGCCGGCGTCCGGCGTGGGTCGGGCTGTTGGATCGGCGCCAATGCCATCGTTGAAGACGGGGCGTGGCTCGGCGACGG
>DATCBN010000044.1 GCA_036511855.1 Candidatus Eremiobacteraceae bacterium
TGACCTTGGGGTAAGCCCGGGCTCGTCGATCACCGGATTTGGTCCTGGAGAAGGCACCGTCGTCGGCGGTTCGATACACGACAACGATCCCGTCGCGGCGCAAGCCCAGCTGGATTTGACCACGGCGTTCAACAACGCGGCCGGACGAACCGGCGCGCATGGGATTCCCGCCGAAATCGGCAGTACGGTCATCCCGCCCGGCATCTACAAAGCGCCGGTGTCACTTGCAATCACGGGCACCGTCACACTCGACGGCAAGGGCGACCCCAACAGCGTGTTTATCTTCCAAGTTCCATCCACGCTGACCACTGCAGTCAACAGCTCCGTCTTGTTGATCAATGGCGTCAACGCATGCAACGTGTTCTGGGAGATTGGAAGCTCGGCGACGTTGAATACGAACTCCACGTTCAGTGGCACGGTATTGGCGCAGGCGTCGATCTCCCTAGGAACCGGATCGACGGTACTTGGGCGAGTATTGGCACGGACCGGCGCAGTAACGCTCCTCAGCAATACGGTGACCGACACCGGCCCTTGAACAAGCCGCTTCAACCCAGCGGATCTCGGTTTTTTAGAAGACGGCCCGTGAGACATCACTCACGAGCCGTTTTTGAAGGCGGTGTTACGATAGTGCGGTAACCTCAAGGGCGTGCGTGAGCTGCTGCGCGATCGCGAGTTCCTAGCGTACTTTGCGGCACGGCAGGGTGCGCAGCTGGCTTACAGCATCGAGGCGGTCGCGATCGGATGGCAGGTCTACGGATTGCGCCACAGCGCCTTCGACATCGGCCTCGTCGGGCTCGTCCTCTTCATACCGCAACTTCTTCTCGTCATACCCGCCGGAACGATCGCGGACCAGTTCGATCGCCGCATCGTGTGCGTGCTGTGCACGCTCGGCGAGATGACGGCCGAGCTTATGTTCGTCGCGCTGGTTCTGGCCGGCTCGCGTTCGGTCGCGCTAAATCTTGCCGCGGTCGGCCTGATCGGCGTCGCACACAGCCTCGGCACTCCTGCGGAACGATCCTTGTTGGCCGGAATCGTTCGCTCGGAGCGATTCGTGCGCGCTCAGGCGCTGAGCACGTCCGTCGGCCAGGTGGTGACGATCGCGGGCCCTGCGTTGGGCGGCGTATTGATCGCGATCGGCTTGCCCGTCGCATTCGCTGTAGCCGCCGCGTCGTACGGCCTTGCCGCACTTGCCTTTTCGTTCCTCACGCCGCGGTCAACCGACCGGAGCACAGTCCCGCTCGGAGCGATCGAGGGTGTGCGCTTCATCGCCCGTCATCCCGTCATTCTCGGCGCCATATCGCTGGATTTGTTCGCCGTGCTTTTCGGTGGAGCGACCGCTCTGCTACCGATCTTCGCGACACAGATCCTCCACGTCGGCCCGATCGGCTTTGGCGCCCTGCGGAGCGCGCCGGCGGTCGGTGCGGCGCTCGTCGCCGCGTATCTCGCCCGGCGGCCGGTAGCGCGGCTCGCCGGTCCGGTGCTGATGTGGTGCGTCGCCGGCTTCGGGGTCGCGACAATCGTCTTTGGCGTTTCGCACAATCTCGTGCTCTCGCTCGTCGCCTTGGCAGCGACCGGCGGTTTTGACGTCGTCAGCATGGTTATTCGAATGACGCTCGTGCAGCTCGGCACGCCCGACGCGATGCGCGGGCGCGTCACCGCGATCGAGAACATCTTCATCGGCGCCTCCAACGAGTTGGGCGCATTTGAATCGGGCGCCCTTGCGGCGCTGGTCGGCGCCGCATCGTCCGTGGTCATCGGCGGCTTCGCAACGCTCGCCGTGATCGCGTTCTGGGCGGTCATCTTTCCGTCGCTACGATCCTTCGACGGGATCGCCGGCGCCTCACCCGACGAGCCCAGGCCATTGTGATCTTGAAAATGGCCATAGAAAATGCCTTCGATCGCGCAACGAGAAATGCTCGAGAACGAGCATGGTTCACGTCACGTTGGGGAGGAAGACGATGAGCGAGAATAAGGTCACGTCCGTGGAGGCCCGAATGCCGACTCGACGGCAACTGGTCACCGGAGCCGTAGTCGCATTGGGCAGTCTGGCCGCCGGGTCTGCGGTTTTTGGGAAGACCCCATCGGCCATGACGGAACTACCGAGCACCGGCCCAAACAAGATGCGGTGCTCTCTCCACCAGGAAGTCGAATTCAACGCAAGCTCGCAGCGGATCTATGATGTACTCCTGAGTTCACGTGAGTTTGCCGCATTTTCCGATGCGCCGGCGCAGATCGGCCGCGAAGCGGGAAGCGAGTTCTCAATGTTCGATGGGAAAATCGTCGGACGGAACATCGAACTGGTATCCGATCAACGAATAGTTCAGGCTTGGCGGCCGATCGACTGGAATCCAGGCGTGTATTCCATCGTCAAGTTTGAACTCACGTCGCGGGGTTCGCAAACCAACGTCGCACTCGATCACGCGGGCTTTCCGGAAGGCACGTTCGACCATCTTAACGTTGGATGGAAACTGAAATATTGGGATCCGCTTCGGAAATATCTCGCGTAATCGCACGCTTTCATCGTTGGTTTCATTACTATTTCAGAACCCCAACCTATCCTACACGAAAGCACTCTTTTTCGTTTGGAATTGGGGGTCGCCATGGACATGCGTCGGTTACTCGGATCGATCGCGGCTTGCGCTATGCTCGCGGGTTGCTCGCAGGGGGCGAGCCTGAATCCGCAAGGAACTGGAGCGTCCTTGGCGCTAGCGGTGACACACGAATCGTCAGTTCCTGCCCTGGTGTCAAATCTAAAGGTGAAGTTTTTCGGCACGCCCACGGCGTTTTCGTGGCCCGACTACATCACGAAAGGAAGCGACGGCAATCTTTGGTTCTCTGAGTTCTATGCCGATCAGATCGGCCGGATCACACCGTCCGGCGCGATCAAAGAGTTCCCACTGCCGCAGCTCAACGATATCGAGGGCATCGCGACCGGACCGGACGGCAACGTATGGTTTACGGAGCCCGGAGAAAACAAGGTCGGCAAGATGACGACGACTGGCGCCGTCACCGCTTTTCCCATCGACGCCCCAAATCCGTCGCCGCGAGGCATCACGGCCGGCCCGGACGGAAACGTGTGGTTCGTCGAGTACTACGGCAATGCTATCGGCCGCGTCACGCCGGATGGCGTCATCACACAATTCGCAATTCCGCAAGCGGAGAGTTACCCGTGGTGGATCACCACCGGGAAAGACGGGAATCTTTGGTTCACTGAGTCCGCGACCAACATCATCGAACGCTTCAATCCACGCACGTTGAAGTTCGGAAAGCCGTTGCACCTGCCGGGAATCGGTGCGACGCCGTGGGGAATCATGACTGCCCCGGACGGCCACCTTTGGTTCACGCAGCGCCGGGCCGGCGACATCTCGGTGATCCTCAGTGGCAGCGTGAAATCGTTCCACATCGCAAAGCACACGAGCTATCCGGATACGATCGTCACCGGACCCGATAGTAAGCTTTGGTTCACCGAAAATCAGACCAACGCGATAGGGCGCTTCGATCCCGCCACGGGCACATTTCTGAAAGTGATAGAGCTGCCCGACGGAGATATCCCGACCGGCATCGCCGTTGGCAGCGACAACAACATCTGGTTCACGGTCGCCAACTACACGCAGCCGAACTCGATCGGCGAAATCGTTCTCCATTAGGAGGGACGAGCGGCAGCAGCCGCTTGGGCATTCGGCGTCGGTCCCGCACGCAAGTGCGGGATCGACTTTATATCCCCTTACACGTAGTCTTTCAACGTCAGCGTCACCGCGCGCGCCGCGGCGGTCCCCGTTGTCACCGTCAGTTTCACGGTCGTCCCCGGCGGGCCGCTAAGCAGCTGGCGGATGCGCACCAAGCCGAGTTTGGAAGCGTCGACGCCGTTCACGCTCATGATGAGGTCTCTGGGACGCAGACCAGCTTGTGCGGCGGGTGTCGACGTGAGCACGCCGAGCACGCGAATGCCCGCCTTGACTGCCGCGATGACGAGCCCGCTGCGATCCCCTTCGGTCTGCGCGAAGTCGGCGTTCCTCTGTAAGTACATGATCTGATTTCGATAGTCGAAGGTGACGGTGAATCGCTTGAGCACACCGCCTCCCAGATTGCCTGCGACGCTCGAATCGGCCATCGCGCCCATCGTATCTGTCGAGAGATTGGTTATGACGTTTGGCACGTCGACCGATCCAATCGTCAGCGCCTTGATCCGCGTCACCTGCGAGCTGGACGCGCCGCCGATGCCATATCCTGTGATGCCTGCGACGTTCGAGCCATACTTCTTCGCGAGGTCGTGCGAAGCGACGAACGGCGACATCAGCGTGAGCGATCCTCTACTGCCGGTGTCGACTTCGAAGGTTCCATTCAGACCGTCGACCGTGCCCCTGAATTGGGGTATCGTCTGATAGAATACGAACGGCACCGCCGTGCCGGGAGGACGGACGCCCGCCTGCGGCAGCGACAGCGTCATCGTCTTGTGCGCGTAGTCGATCGTGGTGAGGTAGCGCGCGACCGTTTCGTAGCCCACCATGCCGTCGATGTGCACGCCTTCTATCGCCTGCATCACCGGTCCCAACGGCAAGATTGCAAATGATTGATGCGTCAGCGTGGCCCCGCCAATCTGCAGTTTGGGAACCCATGCAAAACCGCTTTGCACAGTGCCCGCGCCCGCGCCGCCCGCCTGGAACGTGCCGACGCCGTGGATGCCAAGCGACGCCGCCACGTCCGGGTTAAGTACGCCCTGGCCGCCGGTGTCGAAGATGAAGCGGTACGGTCCCTTGCCGTCGACTCGCGCATCGAGATAGATGTGATTGTTGATCACTTCGATCGGGAAAGTCGTGCTGTGGGTGCCCGGAGCCAACGCGAAATCGCTCGGCTCAGACGTAGGCATGACAAATTTAGCAGCAACGTCTTTGTTCAAGTCGATGTGTTTGATTTCGGTAAGGGTCTCGTTGCCTTGGGAGTCCTGGAAGTGAACTTTGAAAGGCAGCACGACGCCATCTACTGTCCGGTAATCGGAGAAATCCGAGACCGCAGACCTCGACGGCGAGAACGTGACCACTTCCCGGCCGAGAAGAAAGGTGGCCGAATCCAACCAGAGGTCGATCGGGTAGCCGCCGCGCGGCAGGGCTCGAATCACGTTGTACGTGTTGTTGCCGAGCTTCTTCTTGCCTGTGAAGACCGACGTTCCCGGCAGACGTTGCGGAAAGAGATAGGAGAACGAGGTCGTGTATGCTTGGGTGATCGCCGTCGAGATGTCGTTGCCGCTATCGTTGACGTGAGCTAGCCCGGTTGCGTCTTGCGTCCATGCATCCGTGCCATTGTAACCTTGGCGGAGCGAGATCGGACCCAACGTTGCGACCTGGAGGAAGTGACCAGTGACGAGATCATCCCATTCGTCGCCTGGACCTACAACACCCAAGACCGTCAGACGTGCCTGTACGTGCAGCGAACGGACTCGCTCGAGCGCATCGCCACCTGCCGCTTCCTTGGCGCGTTTGAGGTAGCTCATCGCTACCGTCGGAGTTCCGCCCGTCGGCATGCCGCTGAATGGCGGCGGCGACAGTTGAAGCGCTGCGACAATGATGGCAATGAACATGTCAACTACTCCCTCTAGCGACGCTTATGGTGCGGATTGATAGACCGCCTCGGATGTTTAGCCAGTGGCGACACTTTCATCCTTAGTCGTCATCTGGCCGACGCATGCCAAAAACGGTGGTCATTTCCAGTCGAACAACCCGCTTGTATTCCGTATACTCTGCTGCTTCGCATTTTGTTGCAGAGGGCGGATTCTTCGAGTAGCATGACCCATTAGATGATCTCAACATCTATCAACTTTGGCGTTGCGCCGCGGCTCGCAGTCCGATGGCTGCCCCGCCGGCAAGTTCGGCAGCCACTATTAAGAAGTAGTAGTAATAGAATCGATTCAACGACGCAAACTCCGGGTACCGAATGAGGAATACGACGCAGAGAACTATCGTTATCGCAAAATTGAGAAAGGTGAGACCCGCAATAACCCATGCAGCCACCATTTTTCTGGCAGGCGCATAGTCGGCAACAAGCGCGACGATGATGCCGGTCCCGATCACCGAAGCAAGGCTTTCTGATGAACTTCTGGGCAGGCAAGCCGGACATAGCGCGCCGACACCAACGGCAATCGCCTCAAACGCGGCTCCCAACCCGAGCGCCGCTAGGATGCCGAGCCACCATTGTAAGCCGAGGCCGCCTGGGATCGTGATGGGCACGATCGGTTCATCGATAAGTGATTTGTTTCTGGCGAGCAAGTGTGTCAAGAAGATAATCCCCATCGACGGGATCACAAGATATAAAACGGCGATCCACGCGGGAAATACCTGGGTATGGAAAAGTAGGTCTTGCGAAGCAGCCGACACGAGTACCTTGAGGATCACGGCGAGTTCGGCAATCGCGACGACCAGACCAACCTCGGTACGATACGACGGAGCGATGAAAGCCGCGGCTTGGGCCGCAGCGACGATTGCGATAGCCATCGCCACAGCATATATAGCCGTGTTCGCAATGTCGTGAAATCCAGCCGACGCTAGTTGTCTTATGACGATCGCGGCTACGATCGAAACGCCTGGCAGAGCGATTAACCAACGTGCCCATGCCGGAAACTTCTCGAGCTCCCTGAGTGGATTGCCGCCCTCGTCGGGACTTTCGGAAAACGGCTCGTCGCACTCGGCGCAGTTGAGTGAGGCGGCTTCGTTTTCCGCACCGCATGTCGGACAAGTCCGCACAACTGGAAGCATCATTTTGGGCCGGTCTTCGCCAGCAGCGAACGTACGTGCCGAGCTATCATCAGGCTCTCGTCTGTCGGGATGACTCGCACGGCGACTGCGCTGTCGTCGTGTGAGATGACGTTCGCGTCGTCCGCATTTCGCGCTGGATCCAGTCGGATGCCAAAATGCGAAAGGCCGTCGGCGACAAGAGCTCGGATTTTTGCGGCGTGCTCGCCGATGCCGCCGGTGAACACCACGGTGTCCAACCCGCCCAGGACAGCGATCATGGCCCCGGCATGCTTCACGATCTGATAGACAAAGAGATCGATCGCTTCAGCGGCCCGCGGTTCATCTGCGGCACGAAGCAAAAGCGCCTCCATGTTCGGGCTCGATTCGGAGACACCAATCAATCCCGATTGCTCGGTCAGCAACTCAGTGAGGTCCGATGCCGACGTTCCGGATGCGACGAGGTACAGCAGCACCCCGGGATCCATATCGCCTGGCCGGGTGCTCATCATCAAGCCGCCGAGCGGAGTAAATCCCATCGTCGTGTCCAGAGAATGGCCATCTCGAACGGCCGCAAGACTTGCTCCGCTTCCGAGATGCGCGATCAACACGCGCCGGCCGGCCCCTACTCCAAGCACGGACATGATGTATTCATAGGATAGTCCATGGTAACCGTATCGCCGGATTAGCGGCCCCACGGATCGAGGCAGCGGGATGCGCTGGGCGACCGCCGGCATATCATGATGAAACGCGGAGTCGAAACATAAGACTTGTGGCGTATTGGGAGCCTGCGACGTCACTGAATGCACGAGATCCAGTTGCGATCGAAGATGCATAGGATCGAACGGCACGAAGCGCTCGAGGTCGTCCAACAATTCCGGTTTGACGAGGGCCGGCGACACATGATCGGGGCCGCCAAAAACGATTCGATGTCCGATCGCCGCGGGTTCTCCCGCATCCGATGAAGCGATCGTCTTGAATATCCGCGCCAGCACCGTCGCGAAATCGACGGCAGCGTTCTGCGCGGTGTGGCCTTGGCGAGCCCCGTCCGCGTCCTCGATCCAAAACGTGGTGGAGGATTGACCCAGGCCTTCTGCGGCGCCACGCAGCAGGCGGCGCTGCGTTATATCTTCCGTCGCGTAATACGCAAACTTGAGCGAGGACGAACCGCCGTCGAGGCAGAGAATGTTCACGTGGTCCTTGGCTGCGCGGCACGCCATTGCCAATCGCGGATCTCGGGCATGTCCTCGCCGAATTCGCGGACGTAGATGGAATGCTCGACGAGCTTGTCGCGAATGAGCTGTTGGACGTGAGCCGCGCGGTCTTGAAACATCGGCAGCCGATCGATCGCATCGTTGGCCAGATGAAAGCGGTCGATCTCGTTGCGGACGGCCATGTCGAAGGGCGTCGTCGTCGAGCCTTCTTCTTTATACCCGCGAACGTGGATGCCCGAGTGATTGGTGCGTCTATACGTCAGCCTGTGGATGAGTGTGGGATATCCGTGGAAAGCGAAGATGATCGGCGCGCTCTTTGTGAATATGGAATCGAACTCATGATCGGGCAGCCCGTGGGGATGTTCGGACTGAGATTGCAGAGTCATGAGGTCCACGACGTTGACGACGCGGATCCTCAAATCCGGCAAGTGCCGGTCAAGGAAATCCACGGCGGCGAGCGTTTCCAGTGTGGGAACGTCGCCGGCGCAGGCCATGACCACGTCGGGTTCCACGCCGTCATCGTTGCTCGCCCAATCCCATATGCCGATGCCTTCCGTGCAATGTTGGATCGCCGCCGTCATGTCCAGCCACTGCCACTCCGACTGTTTGCCCGCAATGATGACGTTGACGTAGTTCCGGCTTCGAAGGCAATGATCCGCGACCGAGAGCAGCGTGTTGGCATCCGGAGGAAGGTAGACGCGAACCACGTCGGCCTTCTTGTTGACGACGTGGTCGATGAATCCGGGATCCTGATGACTGAATCCGTTGTTGTCCTGGCGCCAAACGTGCGATGTGAGCAGATAGTTGAGCGATGCGATGGGCCGGCGCCACGGAATGTACCGCGTGACCTTGAGCCACTTCGCGTGTTGATTGAACATCGAACTGATGATGTGGATGAAAGCCTCGTAGCACGAAAAGAATCCGTGGCGGCCGGTCAAGAGATATCCTTCGAGCCATCCCTGGCAAAGATGCTCGCTCAACACTTCCATCACCCGGCCGTCGGGCGCGACATGGTCGTCATTCGGGTAGATCTCGGCTGTGGAGCACCGGTCTGTGAAATCGAACAGCGCGTCGAGCCGATTAGAGCTCGTCTCGTCGGGTCCGACCACGCGAAAGTTATCCGCATTGAGGCGCATGACGTCGCGCAAGAACGTGCCCAAGACACGAGTGGCCTCGGCGCGACACCCGCCGGGAGCCGCCACTTGCACGGCGTGATCGCGAAAATCGGGCATCACGAGATCGCGGAGCAGGAGCCCGCCGTTTGCATGAGGATTTGCGCCCATTCTGCGCTCGCCGGCAGGAGCGAGCGCAGCCAGTTCCGCCTTCAACTTTCCGTAGTCGTCGAAAAGCTCGGCCGGACGATAGCTTCGCATCCATTCTTCTAGTATCCGAAGATGTTCCGGATTGGCCCGCACGTCGCTCACCGGAACTTGGTGCGCGCGAAAAGTCCCCTCTACTTCCTTCCCGTCCACAATCTTTGGACCGGTCCATCCTTTGGGTGACCGCAACACGATCATCGGCCATGGGCGCCGCTTTGTGAATCCCTTGGATCGCGCCTCGCTTTGAATCGACCGGATTTCCGCGAGTACGATTTCGAGCGTCGCCGCCATCTTGCGATGCATCGGCTCCGGTTCGTGTCCTTCTACTATATAGGGCGTGTATCCATATCCGGAGAGCAGGTTCATAAGCTCATCGTTGGAGATCCGCGCGAGGACGGTCGGGCCTGCGATCTTGTAGCCGTTCAGATGCAATACCGGCAAAACCGCACCGTCGCGAACAGGGTTGAGGAACTTATTGGAGTGCCAACTCGTGGCGAGCGCACCGGTTTCGGCTTCGCCGTCACCGACGACCGCGACGGCGATGAGGTTTGGATCGTCGAACACTGCTCCAAACGCATGCGTGAGAGCGTACCCAAGCTCTCCGCCTTCATGTATAGAACCCGGCGTTTCCGGCGAAGCGTGGCTGGGGACGCCGCCCGGAAATGAGAACTGCTTGAACAGAACTTGCATGCCTTTGGTGTCTTGCCCGACCCCTGGGTAAAGTTCGCTGTATACTCCCTCCAGGTACGTGTTCGCGACGACCGCCGGCCCGCCGTGCCCGGGCCCTGCGATGAAGATCATGTCGAGATCATGCTTTTTGATCGCACGGTTCAAGTGCGCGTAGAGAAAGTTCAAGCCCGGCGTGGTACCCCAGTGCCCCAATAGCCTCGGCTTCACGTGCTCGGGTTTGAGCGGCTGCTTCAGCAGTGGATTGTCGAGCAGATAAATCTGACCGACGGAGAGATAATTCGCCGCTCGCCAGTAGGCGTCGATGCCTTGTAATTCTTCGGGCGAAAGTTCGCCGTGACCGGTCGTGGCGCTCGTCGATAGCATGGGTTCACCACATTATTTGAAGTAAGAGGCAAGGTTCGATGAGACGCGCCGTGATTCGACTTCGCGCCGACATTTACCCGTGCTCCGCAGGTTGGCTAAGCCTCAAGGCGATAATCTCGACCGATGAACGACGCTTACTCAACGGCGACCGGCCCCGGCGATCGATTCGCCAAAGAGCTGCGCGGATTCGGGCCGCTCGGTGTCGTCGCGATCGTCGTCATCCTTGCGAGTCAAACGCTCGCGCCCCTCAGCGCCATTCTGGTGCTGCTCTGGGTCACGCTATCGCGCACGCCGTGGGCCGAAATCGGCTACGTACGTCCTCGAAGCTGGCTCGTCGAGGCTACCGCCGGCATTGCCCTCGGCGTTGTGCTCAAATTCCTACTCAAGATCATCGTCATGCCGCTTCTGGGCGCCGATGCCATCAATCGAACGTATCACTACATCGTGGGAAACCCCGCAGCCGCCATTTCGGAGATTCTGCCGTTGATCATCGTCGGGGGCTTTGCCGAAGAGACCGTGTTCCGCGGATATCTGTTCGAACGATTCGGCAAACTTATCGGCAAGAGCATCGTCGCAAAATCGGGCACCGTGCTCGTTACCGCGCTGTTCTTCGCGTCGCTCCACTTTTACGATCAAGGCTTCGCGGGCGTCGAACAGGCCATTTTCACCGGACTCGTCTTCGGAACGGTTTTTTCGTCAACCGGCCGGATCTGGATCGTGATGTGTGCGCACGCTGCGTACGATCTCACCGCGCTTGCGATCATTTATTGGAACCTCGAATCCGAGTTCGCTCACCTCGTGTTCAAGTAAGTCGCGCGAGACGATGCTTATGGTTTCGCCAGCTCCGCCCGCAGGCTGCGTAGCTTCGACTTCAACTCCTTCGGCAGGCTCGGGTATTGCAGGTGCAATGATTTCATCTTGCTCACGAGGATGTCGGCGACCGCCACGCGCGTGAACCATTTATGGTCGGACGGAACGATATACCACGGAGCCCAGGACGAGCTCGTCTTGCCCAACATCCCTTCGTACGCGGCGCGGTAATCGTTCCAGAACGCGCGTTGCTGCACGTCTCCGAGCGAGAACTTCCACTGCTTTTCCCGGTCGTCGAGGCGCGCGAGCAATCGCTTTCGCTGCTCTTCTTTCGAGATATGTAAGAAGAACTTCACGATGTGCGTGCCGTTCCTGACGAGGTAGCGCTCGTAGTCGTTTATCTCGGCGTAGCGGTGCCGCCAGAACGTTGCCTGCCCGGCGTGCGATTTTGGGAGCGCACTTCCCAACAACTCGCGGTGCACCCGCGTGACGATGACGTCTTCGTAGTACGACCGGTTGAAAATCCCGATGCGCCCCCGCTCGGGCATGGATTTCGCGCAGCGCCAAAGATAATCGTGGCGGAGCTCTTCTGGCGATGGCTGTTTGAAACTCGTCACGCTCACGCCTTGAGGGTTCATGCCGGACATCACGTGGCTTACCGCGCTGTCCTTTCCGGCAGTGTCCATCCCCTGAAAAACGACGAGCAGCGCGTAGCGCCCAGCGGCGGTGAAAGTGTTCTGCACGCCGCGGAGTCGCTCGATATCCCGTTCGAGCTTTTGACCGGCTCTTACTTTGTCGGGGAAGCCGCCTGTGCCGCCCGGATCGATCGATTGAAGGTCTACCGGCCGCGAGGGATGCGCCCGCAACGTGCTTTGATACTTCATTCGCGAGCCGTTCTCGTCTTCGCATTCGCAATCTTTCCCGCGTCGACGATGCAAGGGAAATTCGCCCGTTTTCGCAAATAGTTAGACATGGTTAACAACCAGGCCGACCGCTCCCGGCAGCGTGCGCACGAAGACTATGTGAAGGGCATCTATCAGTTGGCCGGCAACGCGCCCGTGCGCGCCGTGGATCTCGCCAGATACTTGCACGTCTCGCGGCCATCGGTCACAAAGCTGCGCCGCAGCCTAGAATCGTCAGGGCTCGTGCAGACATCGAAGGGCCGCACGGACCGGATTTCGCTCACTTCAAAGGGCACCGACCTGGCCGCTCGCATCCTTCGCCGGCACCGGCTGATCGAGACGTTCTTGCATAAAATATTGAAGGTGCCGCTCGAGCGGGTGCACGCCGACGCAGAACGCATCGAACATACCATTTCCGACGACATCGCCGCTCGGCTTTCCAAATTCCTCGGCAATCCGTCGGCCGATCCGCACGGTCACCCCATCCCGTCGCCGGCAGTGAAGCCCGCCGCGAAGTCGCTGACCTGTCTCGCCGACACACGAGCCGGCGACCTCGTGGTCGTGAAGACACTCGACGATCGCGATGAAGCGGCCGTCAAGTACCTCTCGGCGCGCAGCATATTGCCGGGGATGCGGGCGCTGATCGAAGGCAACGTTCGGGGGGTTGTCCGGTTGCGCGTGGGCCGCACATCGGTTCGCATCGCAAAGGCTGCCGCGGAACGGGTCTGGTGCGTGGCGGCTCAAGGCGGCGCGCGATGAGCGGCGCCGGCGTCGCCGAACATCCGAATCGCGAAGAGCAACTTCGCGCGATCGACCGCGGCCGCGTCGAAGCGGCACGGAGCGGTGGGCGGCCGTTTTCTCTCTTCTTCCTTTTGGCCGGTCCGGGCATCTTGGTCATGTTGGGCGAGAACGACGGTCCGAGCATGCTCTCGTACGCGACCACGGGCGCCACGTTCGGCATCGGCTTTTTCATCCCGTTCATCATCCTCACGTTCTTGATGGCGTTCACCGTCCAGGAGATGACCGTGCGCCTCGGGATCGCCACGCGCCGCGGCCACGCCGAATTGATCTTCGACCGGTTCGGCCCCTTTTGGGGTTACTTCTCGATGCTCGATCTCGCCGCAGGCAACGTCCTCACGCTGATCACGGAGTTCATCGCGATCCGAGCAGGCGCGGCTTTCTTCGGCATTCCGGCCCAGTTTGCGGTTTCGGCTGGCGTCGCGTTTGTGATCATCGCGATCAGCATGCGGCGCTATTTCACGTGGGAGCGCGCCGCCATGGCGCTTGCGGCGTTCAATCTTCTATTCGTGCCGGCCGCTCTTCTGGCACATCCGGATTGGGCGGGGCTGGCCCACGCGCTCGGCACCTGGAGTCCGTTGCCCGGCGGCGTGTCGGCCTCATTCATGACGCTCCTGCTAGCAGACGTCGGCGCCACCGTCACGCCGTGGATGATCTTCTTCCAACAAAGCGCCGTCGTCGATAAAGGGATGGGGCGGAACGATATCCCGCAAGGCCGGTTCGACACACTGTTCGGCGCGACGATCGCGGCCACGGCGGCCATCGCCACAGTGGTCGCCGCTTCGGCGCTATTCGTGAATCACGTCAGCGTGATTTCGTTTTCCGACGGCGCGGATTTCGCAACGGCGCTGCAGCCGTTCATCGGCCACACGGGTGCATCGCTGTTCGCACTTGGCATCATCGAGGCCGGCCTCGTCGCCGCGATGACGATTTCGGCTAGCTCCGCCTACGCGCTTGGCGAGGTGCTGCACACAAGACACAGCCTGAACGCCAATTTCCGCGATGGAAAGGCGTTCTACACCTGTGCGATCGCATCGGTGGTGTTCGCCGCGGCGATCGTCCTGATCCCGAATGCGCCGCTGCTCGCCATCACATTGGCGGTAAACGTCATCGCAACGTTGCTCATGGCGCCGGCTCTGCTGTTCCTGTTGCTCTTAGCAAACGACCGCGAGATCATCGGTCCGCTTGCGAACAATGCGCGGAGCAATTGGTTCGGGGGCGCGATCGTGGTGGCGATCGCCCTCATGGGATCGGCATACGGGATCATCTCCGTTTTTCCAAATCTCATTCCGAAGTGAAGGAGCCGCGCCGCATGAATCGTGACGCACCAACCGTTCCGGCACCCGACGAGTCCGTCGAATGGTCCCGCCGGCTTCGCGAGCCGCTGCCGCGCCGAACCTTGAGTCCCGGCATTCTGGCGCTGCTCTGGATCCTCCGAATCTATGTGATGATCGCGGTGCCGCTCGTCATCTATGCTTTCGTCACCGCCCTCCAGCAGCGTCATTGAACGGACACTAAGTAAAGGAGATTCGGGTGACTATCCGACGAACCGATGCGGGCATGCTTGTGCGCTGGAGGTAAATGTGGACTTAGGAATTCGCGGACGCGTGGCGCTCGTCACCGGCGCCAGTTCGGGGATCGGCGAGGCCGTCGCGCTTGCGCTCGCGGAGGAAGGCGCCACCATCGCGGTCGCCGCGCGCCGCCGCGACCGGTTGGAGGCAGTCGCGCTCGAGGCGAAAAAGCGCGGTGCGAGTGCAGCCCATGCGTTTGAGGTGGATCTCGACGATCCTGAAAGCATCACCGGCATGCTCATGCGAGTGCGTGAGACGTGCGGCGACATCCAGATCCTCGTCGCCAATAGTGGAGGTCCAAAACCCGGCACGTTCCTCGAACTGAAGTTGGATGATTGGGACGCCGGCTACCGCGGCACGCTGCGAAGCATGTTGGCATTGGTCTATGCTGTGGTGCCGGCCATGACGGCGAGCGGCTGGGGCCGCATCGTTGCGCTCACGTCATCGTCGGTCAAGCAGCCCATCCCCAACATCGCTCTTTCTAACGTCTTCCGCATCGCATTGGTGTCAGCGCTGAAGACGCTTTCGGGCGAAGTGGCTCGCGGCGGCGTCACCGTCAATTCCATCGCCACGGGTCGCGTGCTCACAGACCGGCTGCGTCATCTCTATCCGGATGAAAAATCGATTCATAAAGCGGCGGAAGCAGATGTTCCCGCGGGCCGAGTGGCGATGCCTTCGGAGTTTGCGCCGCTCGTCGCCTTTTTGTGCGGCGAGCCCGCCCGATACGTCACGGGCCAGACCATCGCAATCGACGGCGGTCTGATCAAAGCGCTGTTCTAGTCTATTTTCACTTTGTAATCCACACCGTACCCGCGACCAAAGTCCCCATCGACGCCGCATATCGAGGGCGCCCATGACGGCTCGTGGAATTGCGCGCGATGCTTGGCGCATCCACATACTTTCGCCGGCGCCGGGCACGAATGGAGAAGCAGACGTGAAATTTCTCGCCCATGTCGCATCCCTTGCGGCGATCGTCGCCTGCACGGCCATGCCCGCCGTCGCGGCGCCGCAATCGTCCGTCCTTGTCGCCAACGCCGTTCACGAGCCCGGCATCCGCGATCTCGGACGCGCCAACCCGCAACAGACAGTTACCTTATTGGTGTCGATGCGCTATCGCAACGACGCGCAACTCGATCAATTCGTCGATGCCGTCAGCAATCCGCGCTCTCCCGTGTATCGTCACTTCCTAACGAACCAACAATTCAATTCCTATTTCTCACCGACGGTGCGCGACTATAACCGCGTCGCAAGCGCGCTCGTCCGCGCGGGATTCCGCGTCACGCCTTCTGCAAACGGCACCATCATCGACGCGACCGGACCCGCGGCGGCGGTCGAACGCTACTTCAACACTGAGATCCACATGGTGCGCCAGGCCGGCGTTCCCGACGTGCGTTATGCGAATTCGCGGCCGGCGAGCATGCCCGCCGAGATCGCGGACGCCGTGGAAAGCGTTATCGGCTTTGACAGCCTGCGCGCCGCAACGCCCGACCATTTCATCGGCAAGAACGAAACCGACCCGGACAAACTAGGCGGCCCGATCCACGGCAAGGCGGGCGGCTACAGTCCGTTTGCGATCGCGCAGGCGTACAACTATCCCGTCCAGCATGGGTTCGACGGCACCGGCCACGCGATCGGCATTGCTATTGACTACGATAGTTCAGACGCCGATCTCAATGGCTTCTTGGCGTTCTTCGGGGAAACGCGGACCGGACAGAACTTTCACGTTCCGGTGGATGGCGGCCAACCCTACGATCCATCCGGCGGCAGTGAGGAGTCCACGCTCGACACCGAGACGGTGGGCACGCTCGATCCCGGCGCCGACCTGTATGTCTACAACTTCGGCGCGTCGTTCACGTTCACGGAGATCGGCGACGGCTACAACCGCGCGGTCTCCGACAACAAGGTCGACGTCGTGAGCTCAAGCTTTGGCTTGTGTGAGAACAATTCGCCGGCCAGCTTCAACACGACCGTGAACCATATCACGAAGCAAGGCGCCGCCAAGGGCATCAGCTTTGTGGCGAGCACCGGCGACTTCGGCCGTGGCGGCAAATGCTCCGACCACACCGGTCAAGACGTCCCCGCGGTGCTGAAGTTCTTCACCTCGGTGGGCGGCGCTGACCCGAACATCGGCAACATGGGCAAACTCAAGAGCGAGCTCGAGGACCGTGGTTCCGGCGGCGGACCCTCGGACATCTTCGCGATTCCGAGCTATCAAGTGGGCGTGCCCGGAATGTTCTCGACGACAAAGCGCAACATCCCCGACGTGTCCGGGCCGTACGAACCGGATGCGTTCTTCTTCGCCGGCCGTTGGGGCACCATCGGCGGCACTTCGTGGGCCGCGCCGGCTACCTCGGCGTTTCTCGCGGAAGCCAACCAGGTCGCGGGCTCGCGGGCCGGCTTTGCCAACCCCGCGATCTATGCGGCGTTCAAGGTTTCGGGCTACGATCTATTCCACGACGTGACCACCGGCAATAACGGCATCGCCTGTTCGACAGGCTACGACGACTGCAGCGGCATCGGCACGCTGAAGGCCTTCGCTCTCGCGAAAGCCCTCTAGACCACAATCATCGCGGACGCTCGGAGCGATCTCCGGGCGTCCACGATTTCAAAAGCCCTCACGCATTCACGTTGCTCATGTCCGCGTAGCGCTGTCCGGCGAATGCGCCCGCCGGCGACGCCTGGTCGACGCGTTCGAGTTCGGCCTTGCTCAGCACGACGTCCACAGCCGCCCAATTCTGTTCGAGCCATTTCCTGCGTTTCGTGCCGGGGATCGGCACGATGTCTTCGCCTTGATACAAAAGCCACGCGATGGCGAGCTGACTCGCGGTGATGCCTTTTCCCTTGGCGATCTCCTCGAGCACGCCGACCACCGCGAGATTGCGCTTCAGATTCTCGTCTTGAAACCGCGGATGGCGGGCGCGGAAGTCGTCGCTGTCCAGCACCGTCGTGTTGGAGATCTGGCCGGTCAAGAGGCCCCGGCCGAGCGGGCTATAGGCCACAAACCCGATACCCAGTTCGCGGCAAGCCGGCAGAATTTCGCTTTCGACGTCGCGCGAAAACAACGAATATTCGGTTTGCAGCGCCGTGATCCGGTGGACCGCATGTGCGCGGCGAATCGTCGCGGCCGACGCCTCGCTCAGACCGAGATGATGCACTTTGCCGGCGTCGACGAGCTCCGCCATCGCACCTACCGTCTCTTCGATCGGCACGGACCTGTCCACGCGGTGTTGGTAATAGAGATCGATATGATCGACGCCTAGACGCTTCAGTGAAGCGTCGCACGCCGCGCGCACGTAGTCGGGCTTGCCGTTGATGCCGATGAATTCTCCAGCTTCGGAACGTTCGTTGCCGAACTTGGTCGCAAGAAACACCTTGTCGCGCTTCCCTGCGATGGCCTTTCCGACGAGCCGCTCGTTCTTGAACGGTCCGTACATGTCGGCGGTATCGAGAAAATAACAACCCAGTTCGAGCGAGCGGTGAATCGTGGCGATGGATTCGACATCGTCCGTCGCACCGTAGAATTCCGACATGCCCATGCAGCCCAAACCTATGGCCGATACCGTCGGCCCAGCGTTACCTAGAATGCGAGTCTTCACGACTGTCCTCCACTGATGCCTGAGATTTTCGCGGTAGGGTCTTCGCTAAACCGTCGAGCCGCGAAATGGTCTCGGCGATGTCTTCGTCGGTCGTGCGCGGATTGAGCGTGCACATCCGGACGACGATTCGTCCGGCAATTTTCGTCGTGAGGATCGCCGCGTAGCCATTTTCGGTCAGCGCCAGCGCAATGCGACGGTTCAAGTCGTCGGCGACGAGCGCATCCATACCAAGAGTAGCGTACCGGAACGTCACGACGCCCATGCACGCGGGCGAAGATATCTGCCAACCGGGCAGACGGCGCACCTCGCGCTCGGCCAATTCCGCCAACTCGAAGCCTCGATCCACCGCTGCGCCGAACGCATCCGCACCGAACACCTGCAACGACATCCAAAGCTTCAGCGCCCGGAACGGCCTCGTCAGTTCGGGGCTCAACTCCCAATAGTTGACTTCGCCCGGATCCACATGCGCGTCCTTGAGATATTCCGGTACGATCGAAAACGCCTGATGCAGGAGGATCCGATCCCGCACGATGACGCACCCGCATGGATACGGTTGGAATATCCATTTATGAGGGTCCACCGAAAACGAGTCGGCCCGGCCCAGACCGGCGAGCAATGCGCGGCCGGTCGCGCTGAAGATCGCCCCCGCTCCGAACGCGCCGTCGACGTGATGCCACAGTCCCTCTCGTCCGCACAGATCGGCCAACGCTTCGAGGGGATCCACCGCCCCGGTGTTGGTCGTGCCCGCGTTGGAGATGAGACAGAACGGAAGCCGCCCGGCAGCGCGGTCTGACGATATGGCTTCGGCAAGCGCGGCCATGTCTATGGTGAACGCGCCGGTGGAAGGAACCTGATGCATCTGGTCGCTCGCGAAGCCCAAAATGCGAAGGCCGCGCTCGATCGACGAATGCGTCTGATCGGAAAAGTAGATCACGGCCCGCCGGCGATCGTCGGGAGCGAGACGGGACTCGCGCGCGGCGTGAAGCGCGGTGAGGTTGGCGATCGAGCCGCCGCTCACGAAGACGCCGCCTGCGGAACTCGGCATGCCGGCTAAACCCGCCAACCACTCGATCGTCGTCGACTCGATCGCGGCGGGTCCGGAACCTTCGAGCCAGGTTCCAGCGAACACGTTGAATCCGGAGGCCATCAGATCGGCGAGCACCCCGACGATGTTGCTCGGGCCCGGCACAAACGCGAAATAACGCGGGTGGTCCGGGCGGCCCATGTACGGCAGAACGTCGTCGATGACGCGGCGCACGACATCGGCCGGATCTTTGGGGCCCGATGGCAGCGGTTCGCGCAGCGCGGGATCGAGCGCGACAGAACTTGCGCGCTGCAAGGCCGGCAGGTCGCGAAGTCGGCGGCGGTATTCAACGACTGCGTCGATCAGTTGGTAGCCAAGCGCCTTCGCGACGTCCGGCTCGAGGTCGAGAGCGAAGTCGATCTCAGGCTTCACGCCGGCATCCCGCGCTTTTTGAACGCCTTGAACCCCGCGTCGACGACATCGGACAGTTCTGCGAAGAGCGCCGGGTCCGGTGCGGTGAAGTTGAAGCAACCTTTTCCTTGCATTCGCTTCTTCAATGCAGGCGACATGTTCGACAGAAGGTCCGGGTACATGTACACGAGCACGAAGTGAAAACTCACGTAGTTCTTGTTCGTCTTCACAGCCGCGACGAACAGGCGCTTGCCTTTCCAGAGCGGCTCTTTGGTTTCGACATAGTATTCGCCGGGTGCATCCCGTTTGACGTAAAGATTTTGCGCGCGTGTTGTCAACAGCCGCCGCAGACCCTTGAACGCGCCGTCAAAATCGTTCTTCTTTGGCATGTCGCGGACTATTCAAAATGTTCCGGCGCCCCGCCTTGTCCCGGTCTCTGCCAAATGGTAACGTCGGTGTTGCTTGCTTGCTATTTTATATGAAGTTTTCTTCGAGTGCACCAAGTCTAGTATACGCATCGCGAAGATTAAATCGCGCGTTCGATTCGCCGGTGCGAGAGGCGACGATATGAGTGCACCGAAGGTCCGCATCGTTTTCCGATTCGGTGCTCGCAATTTCCACATGCAACTAAGGAGTGTGCGACATGTTGAGAAAAATCAAATTCGCTATTCCGTTGTGCGCGCTCGTCGTGCTCGTGAGCGGATGCGGTGGGGGAAATGCCCCGGCCGCAGTTCCTCACGGAGCCGGCTTGCAAGCGCGGTCTAAGGCGCTCACGTTGCCGCAGTACGTCATCGTCATGGTGCAGGAGAACCGCACTGTCGACAATCTCTTCCAGACGCAACCGGGTGTCGACACGCGAAACTTCGGAATCGATTCGCACAATCATCGCGTGCCGCTCAAGCAGGTCGCGTTGGGCGCACCGTGGGGGTGCAGTCACGCGCATTCGGCATTCGTCACTGAAGTCACAAAGGGCTTCGATTTGGAGCCGTGCGGCAAGAACGCGCCCGCCGATGCAGCCTTCTCGTATGTCGATCCGTCGCAGATCACCCAGTACACCGCGCTCGCGTCGCAGTACGCCATCGCCGACCACGTGCTGCAAAGCAACGAAGGTCCGAGTTTTCCGGCGCACCTCTACTTGATCGCGGCCACCTCCGGAACGCCCGGCTCGCATTGGAACATCTCGGAGAACGACGGCGGACACCCGCGCACCGCCGCGGGATGCAATGCGCCCCCTGGAAAGACGGTCACGACGATCGATATGACGAGCGCGTTTCCGGGCATCGAAGATAATCCGATTTTCCCGTGCATCAACCCGCTGACCATCTTCAACGAACTCGATAGCGCCAACATCTCCTGGAAATACTACACGCCGAGTGTCGGCAGCATATGGACTGCGCCGTATGCGGTCCAATCGCTCTACACAAACGACAAGGCGAACGTGATCGTGCCCGAAACCACCGTCTTGTCGGACATCCAAAACGGCACGCTGGCGCACGTGAGTTACGTCATCCCGAGCGGCGACAACTCCGACCACCCAGGCAAGGGCAACAACGGCGGGCCGACCTGGGTCGCATCGGTCGTGAACGCGCTCGGTGCTTCGCAGTATTGGAACCAGTGCGAGATCATCGTGGTCTGGGACGACTGGGGCGGCTGGTACGACCACGTCGCCTACCGTCATCCGGCCTCAAGTCCGGACGACCCGTATGAATATGGCCTGCGCGTCCCACTGCTGGCGATCGGCCCATTCGCAAAATCGAATTGGGTCGGACACGAGCAGCGAGATTTCTCAGCCATCCCGCACTTCATCGAGGATGTGTATGGGCTGAACTCGCTCGGCCAGTTGGACGCGCAGACCGATGACCTGTTCCAACTCTTCGATTTTCACGGACAGCCGCGGAAATTCACACACATTCCCACCGGCAACGTGACGATCAAGGGCCTCATCAACCGTCCGCCCGATCTTTCGGACGTGGACGACGACTAGGACGGAAGACGGTAGGGCGAGCGGGGCCGGCCATAAAAGTCGGCCCCTACTGGTATTGCGCCATGCTTTGAAGGAGATATAGATGTATTCCACCCGGGGAGCCGGCGGCGGCCGTAAGATTCGGTTCGTATCCGCCGCCATCGCGCTCATCGCGCTCGTCATCATTCTCGTGAACATACCGGCGCACGCGCAACCGGTCGCGTCGGAAATACAGTGGCTGTCGCTCGGACCTGCGGGTTCGCAGATCGGTTCGGGCAAGATCAATGCGTTTGCACAAGTCCTGAGCAACCCGAATATCATGTACACCGGTGGAGGCTGGGGCAATACCCCGCGCGAGTCGCCGGCGGAGGGAGGAATCTACGGCACAACCGACGGCGGCGCCACATGGACGCCGATGAACAACGGGCTTATCGGCCCCGACCGGACGATTTCGTCGGTCGTCAACGGGCTCTGGCTCGATCAGTCAAATCCGTCCGTGATGCTCGCCTCCACGGAGTTCGGCGGCACGTTCCGCTCGACGAACGGCGGCCAGAAATGGACCAATGTCGACGCTTCGGAAGCGACCCAATTCGACCAGGTAGGCGCCAAGGTTTATCTCGCGTCGCGGCGCGGCGTGCTGGTTTCCAGTGACGACGGCGCCACGTGGACCGTCTCGCTCGCCGACATTTCCGGAGCCAACACTGTGGTCACGGCGGGCGGCGCCACGTTCGCCGGAACAACGGCGGGAGACGTTTTCAAACTTAAGTCCGGCGGCTGGACCAAAACCGGACATCCCGGCACGGGGCCCATTCACGATTTGGCGGTGGATCCGTTCAACACCAAAATCGTGTACGCTAACGTCGACGACCCGTCGGCGTGGAATCAAAACCTGTACGGGTCCATCGACGGCGGCGTCACGTGGACTTTCGTCAATTGTCAGTGTTCCATCGGCCCACAAGCGATCGCGTTCAGCCTTGTGGTGCCGGACCGGCTCTACATGGGCGACGACGGCAGCGGCGTCATCTTCTACTTCACCGCCAATGGAAGCTCCCGTCCCACTCTGAACTTCGGTGCGGAGCCGTTCGGCGTCGACATGCGCTACATCATCCCGCTCCCGGCGCAGGTCAAGACCGACGATGCCTGCATGCTGCTCATGGACCAAGGCCTTTTCTACGCGCCGAGGTGCACGTCCGGAACGGCGCCGCCGCTTAACGAAAATGTCCCCAACACGCTCGCGTACGACGTGAAAGTGACGCCGAATGGAAAGGCGGCGACCGTGCCGCTTCAAGATAATGACGAAGCGAACAGCGTCGACGGCGGCAAGACTTGGAGCTACAGCGACGCCTCCAACGCAGGCGAAGGCGGCGAGTCGTTCATCGATCCTACGAACCCGGCGAATTGCTATTTCGCGCATCCTGATTCCGGACTATGGGTATCGTCCGACGGCTGCGCCAACTTCTCGGGTCCCGTCGTCGGTGGTATCGAATCGCTCACGTTCGACCAAGCCGTCCCCGGGAAGCTGTACTCGGTCCTCAACGCCGATGTCAGTTCGGCATACGTCGCCGTCAGCACGAATGCCGGGAACTCGTGGGCTCAAACCGGGTGGACATTCACCAATCCTTATCTGGTCGTCGTCTCACCCACCGACTCGAAGACCATCATCGTCGCCACCGGCACGGCCATGACCACCCCACATCTGTTCTACACACACGATGGCGGCACGACGTGGATTGAAGCGCACGGACTTCCGTCGCAAGTCCAACGCAACTCGACCATCTACTATCCTACGCATCGCTACTACGCGACGTTCGAACCGGGCAAGCCGAAGTCCATTCTCCTCGCCGATCACGACCCGACCACGGACAACGTGTTGATCTTCCGGAGCACCGACAACGCGAAGACGTTTTCGAAACTGAAGACGTTCCTGCAGCCGGTGCCGCCGCGCCCGTGGCCGTTCCTCATCTTCCAGAACAGTCACGAGCACGCTTCGAAGGACGTACCATACTACGCCACACGATTCTTCGGAAACCGGCTTGCGTTCAACCCTCAGGCTCGGACCGGCGAGACGCCGGCCGTCGTCCTGACGACGCGATTCGGCGCCTATGTCTCCTACAACGAGGGCACGTCGTGGTTACGGATCGACAACTTCTCGATCGCGCATCACTTCATCGGCGTTGATTGGAACAGCGGCTACGTGTTTCTCTCGACCTTCGGCCAAGGAGTAATTCGAAGCGTCGCCCGATTGCAGTAGCCGGGCAATCGTAAACGCGGCGCGGAATCCGCGGCGGCGGTCGGGCTAATCCCCGGCCGCCGCGTTTTTTTCACGCCGGCAGCCGTGCGGCACGTGAAAGCGCGGCGATGAGAGGACTATCGGACGAAGGAGCGAGCCGAATTCGAGCCGTAAAATCCAATCGCGCCGATAGCCTCTATCGACGCTTCCCAACGTTCGTGATCGGATAGCGATCGCACAACTTTCTGCGCGCGGGAGGATTCGGATGAGGACCAGCACCGTTGCCGCGGGAGCGACAGCTCTCGCCTTGGCTAGCTTGACGTTTGCCAGCCCTGTCTCTGCCCAGGGGTCTGTCGTGAGAGCGTTTCACGCGCCAACGCCGGTATTCTCAAAGGCGGTAGCCTTTGACGTATCCCGCCCGGTGCGGAGTCTGCCGCGCTATTTGGGCGTCACCCCGTTGCAAGGCGTTCAACAAGAGATCCGGCCGGAGAATAACGACGGGCCGTTCGTCAGACCGGTCAACGTGTTCCAAGACCCGGTCGTCCAAAGATATTTCGGCAACGACCCGACCGATAGATTGTTGATGAACTTCGAGGGTTTGAAAAACGGCAACAATCCGTTTCAGGTGGCACCGCCGGACCCGGACGGCACGATCGGGCGGAACAATTACGTCGAAATAGTCAATCTCGTTTTCGGCGTCTACGACAGACACGGAAACCTTCTCGCCGGACCAACGCAAATCGGCACCCTCTGGCAAGGATTCTCAGTGCCGGATTGCACCGACGAATCGGGCGACCCGATCGTGCTCTACGACCGGCAAAACAATCGCTGGATCCTTTCGCAATTCACGACCAGAGGACCGAATTTTTACAATTGCGTCGCGGTTTCGCAGACGGCGGACCCCGCGGGCGCATACTTCCGGTACGCATTCGCCGAGGGTCCGAATTTCCCGGACTATCCGAAATACGGAGATTGGAGCGACTCGTATTTGCTCAGCTCGCGTGATTTTGGAAACGACGGCAGCTACGGAATCAGCATCTACGGCCTCGAGAAGAGAAAGATGGTCCAGGGCGACCCGAACGCTCGAAGCGTACACTTCTTCCTCGACTCGAGCATACTGCCCATCGCACAGCTCGGAGACGGGCTGCTGCCGGCGGACGTGGACGGACCGCCGCCCGCGAACGGCGCTCCGGCTCCGCTTGTCGGAACGCAGAACATACTCGGCCCCTACGGCGCCACCACCGATGCGCTCAACATCTACGATTTGACGATCGATTGGCCCAACGGAACCGCGTCGCTCAGCAACGTTCTGCAGCTTCCGGTTGCCACGTTCAACTCCACGTTCCCGTGCGGCGCAAGCGGGCGCGCGTGCATTCCCGAGCCGGGCACTACGGCGAAAATCGACTTCCTGGGATACCGGCAGCGACCGACTTGGCGCCTCGCCTTCCGCAAGTTCCCCACGTACGAAACGATGGTCACCAATCAATCGGTGCAGGTGAGCGCCGGTGTGGCCGGAGTTCGCTGGTATGAAATCCGAAGAAACCACGGTGTCTACTCGCTCCACCAGCAAGGCACGTACGCGCCGAACGATGGCGTCAACCGCTGGATGGCGAGTGCGGCGATGGACAAACTCGGCAACATCGGATTGGGCTTTAGCGTATCGGACGGGACGAGCGTGTTCCCGGGCATCCGCTACACCGGCCGCAAGCGCACCGACCCGCTCGGCACGATGACCGCGCGCGAGCAAGTTCTAATGGCCGGCAGCGGATCACAGACTACGACCAACAACCGCTGGGGTGACTACACCTCGCTGAACATAGACCCTCTAGACGACTGCACGTTCTGGTACGTCAACGAATATTATCAGGCCACGTCGAGCGAAGGTTGGCAGACGCGGATCGGAAGCTTTAGACTCAGCGGCTGCTGATACTGCTACAACACCGTAGTTCGCACGTAACGGTCGAGATTTCTCGGCCGTTACGTTTTGCTGCGGCCCTTGAGAGCGCGCGCCAAAACGTAGGAAGCATCGGACCGTGCGAGGCTAATAATATCTTCAGTTCCGCGGGTGGCTATTGGTGGCTGTCGAAGCTCTAAGGATGCCTAGAACAAATAGCGCGCCATCCCACAATGGGAAGTCACACATATCAGCGGTTCTCGTCGCGCCGGGGAAGCCAGTCTCACTTGTCGACAAGACGCAGAGTCATTCGCGGCTCTCCGTCTCGCTCGACGTCGATACCGCCCTCAAGGTTCGAGACCTTGCGTTCAAGGAACGCACCAGCGACAGCGCCGTCGTCGAGGCCGCGTTGCGTGGTTTTTTCGATTCCGGAAATTCGTTGAACCTGCACGCCATTCTCGAACGCTTGGGAATCGCTCCGCGGCGTAGAAAAGCCTAGCGCATCGTTTCTCGGCGGGGACGTCTCCATTTCGTGCGGAAGTCCGGGCACGTATGCCAGGCAAGAATATCATCGTGCAAATGGCCGATCGGCTGCGCGCCGGCAAAGCCGCCGGCCCTGAAGGCGCAGCGCGACACGCCGCTTCTGAATCGTTTGCGTCGCGTCAATACATCCTCGCGCAGCTTGGAAAACGTCTGACCGAACGCATCGCCGCCGACCTCCGTTTCGCCAAGGTCAGATGCCTCGCAAAGCCCTCCTCCGACGAACCCGAACGGATCATGCTCGTTCGTAACGAACGCGTCGTCACGGTTCGCATTTCACCCGACAGCGAATATTTCAGCGTGGGCGGGTTCGGTCTGGGAAAACGATTCTCTGCAAATCCGGCTCATCTGCAAGGCGACGATATCGTTCTTTTAGTAGCCGATGAATCCAGCGTCAGCCCGTTCGGCACAGAAGTCACGGCTCTGGATTTTCTCGAAGACCTGCTGCCTAGTTAGAGCAGGCCGCGCTGCGGCTGCCTGCCGGAGCCACGTAGGGATCCGCCGGCGAATAGATCTGCTTCGCGTCGCCGTTCACGTCGACGGAATATTCTCTCCCCGCGCCGCACCAGCGCCGCAGATCGAACGTCGCGCCGTTTCGATCGAGCAAGATCACGTCGAGCCCGCGAAACTCTAAGGGCCGGCCCGATTGTAGCCGTTCGACCGTGCCGCCGCGCACGAATAGCGCCCGGCCGCCGCTGCCCTGAAGAAGCAACGTCGCGTTGCCGCTGCGGTCCACGGCTAGCGCCGAGCGCGCGTCCACACCGATTCCGCGAACGTCGTGGCCGCGCCGGCGCAGAAGCGCCAAGAATGCGGCGAGCCGCCCGAAGCGATCGCGCTGATGAAAGTGCGTGTCGGTGATGACATCGCGCAATGGCGGAAAGGACAAGAAATTCTCGGTGAAGCTGATCGCCGGCTCCTGCGGATCGGGCACGGCATCTGCCGTGTGCACGTCGTGCGTTCGATCCCCCGCGACCGCGTCGAAGGCATATTGGCCCAGTATCGCGAGTCCTGCGCTCGTGCCGCCCACGATGCCGCCGCGATCGTAGACTCTTTGCACGGCCGCCGCGAGCGGCCCGCCTTTCCAGATCACATAGTTCGCTTGATCCCCGCCTGCGAAGAACACGTTCTGTGCGCGCGACACGATCGATGCAGCGCGAGCGATCGCGCCGGCTTGCGAACATGGCGGCAGCAAGATGGTGCGCACCGAATTGAAGTGGGCGAGGCCGTGGATATACGTGTCGTAGTCGTTGCCGCCGCTCGCCCGCAGAACGACGACATCCCCGGCGTCACCCGCCGGCGATCCGGCTGCGTTGACTCCCATCCAGTGAAACGCAGCGTCGACGTCGGTGCCGCCGCCCATGAGCACGAGGCCCGGACCGCGCGGGGCGATCGACGACGGCTTCGCATTTCCCGCAGGCGGATAGAACGTCACCGGACACGCTGCGGCTCGCGCCGGAATGGGCGTCCACATCGCCAGCGCGGCGATGAGGATGATGACGAACGACTTCGCCGCGATCGTCACGCGTTCGCAACCGCCTCGACGTCGCGCCGGATCGCCGCCGCAAGCTCGTCCTTGCTCGCAAACCATTGTTGTTCGCGCAAAAAGCGCCAATCGCGCACGCTCACGAGTTCGCCGTAGATGCTCCGCGAGAATTCCAACAAGTGCACTTCGACGACGCTTTCGGAACCGCCGAACGTGGGCTTGTCGCCGATGCTCACAGCCGCGCGGTAGTCGCGGCCGTCGTGGTGCGCGAGGGCGGCATACACACCCGCGGGCGGCACGAGTTTACCCGACGGCACGGTCAAGTTGACCGTGGGGAATCCCAACACGTGGCCTTGCCCATCGCCGGTCCGCACCAAGCAGTTGAGCGTATACGGCGAGCCCAACAATTTGTCGGCCAGGACGAACTCGCGCTGCTCGATCAGATTGCGGATTCGAGAGCTCGAGACTTTATCGCCGTCCGATTCGAGAAGGGGCGCGGCTTCAAACGCGCTGCCGGCTTCTTTGAAGACGCGTTGCGCAAGCGCGCAATCGCCGGTCCGATTGCGTCCGAACCGCCAATTGTCACCGACGACGAGAAGCTTCGTCCGCAGCCGCGTCAGCAGCAGGTCGCGCAGAAAGATCTCTGCCGGAATCGACTGGATGCGCTCGTCGAATGGCAAGAGAAACAGCACGTCGAGCCCACAGGCGTCGAGTAGATTGATCTTCTCTTCGACCGTCGTCAATAACCACGGCGCGTGACCGGGGTGCAAGAACGCCTGCGGGTGATGATCGAAAGTCAGGGCGCCGGCGACGACGCCCGGCCGCCGCTGCGACAGCAGTTTTTGCAGCACCGCGCGATGACCGGCGTGCACGCCGTCGAAAACGCCGATGGACAGCAACAGGTCGGCGTCGGCCGAGTAACTTTCAAGGTTACGGACGATAAGCATAGAGCGGCCGACGTTCGCGCAGGCGGCCCGAGCGCCCTATGCCGCTATCGATTGGCGGGCTGGCCGGCACCTCTGACGAACGGGCGGACCATGGTTTCTCGACCGCCGGGCGACAGGGAGAGCGCACGGCTCACTTCCCTGCCGATCGTCATCGGACCGATCGTGCTCGCGCTGTGTTGGACAACGCTTGGGCTCGTCGCGCAAGCACAACACGCGTCATGTTGGGACGGATTCAAACTTGCGCGAGTCGCGGGTCCGCTCGCGCTGGACTACAAGTTCAATGATAATGTTGGCCCCGCGTTACCGCTTTTGACGTACGCGATGCAAGCTGTGTCCGCATACGTGCTCCTCTTCGTATTTGGGGTCGTCGCGGCGCAGCGAAGCGCACGGGCGATTCTCGTCGCGATCTCGCTCATCGGCACGATCGTCGTCTCACTCTTCTTCTGCGCCGCCTACGTCGCGACGTACGCCGATTTGGCGCGCGGCGGCTTCTTATGCGACCTGGGTTTTGAGCTGATCCCATTCGGCGGCTTTGCGTTAGCGGTAATCGTTGTCGCTGCCGGATGGCTGATCGGGTGGCTTGCCGGCCGCCGGCCTACGAAAGCAGCCGGCCGATGACCGACGGTCAGCCCGAACTGCGCCGGAGTCTCGGGCTTGCCGACATCGCCTTTTTCTTCGTGGTGGCAGGTTCGAATCTGCAGTGGGTGGCGACCGCCGCGGCCGCCGGGCCAAGCTCGCTGCCCGTGTGGGTCATCGGATGCGGCGCGATGTTCATCCCGCTCTCGATCGTGGTAGTATATTTGTCTTCACGTTATCCGGATGAGGGCGGCATCTACGTGTGGGCGAAGCGCGCATTCGGCCCGTTCGCCGGATTCATGACCGGTTGGACGTACTGGTGCGCCAATCTCCCATATTTTCCGGCGCTGCTCTACTTCACCGCCGGCAATGCGCTGTTCATCGCGGGCAGCAATGCAGGGTGGCTCTCGACGTCGCCGCTTTACTTCATCGGCGTCAGCATCTTCGGTCTCGCGCTGGGCACGTTCGTCAATGTGCTCGGCCTCGACGTCGGTAAACTGCTCAACAACGCCGGCGCGATGAGCCGCTGGACCGTGACCATCCTTCTCATCGCCCTCGGCGCGCTGATCTGGTGGAAGGCCGGCCCCGCCACGCCCATCACGATGTCCACGATGCGCCCCGGCTTCCACATCAAGGACTTGATATTCTGGTCGACGATCGCATTTGCGTGGACCGGGCCGGAAGCCGCATCGTTCATGGCGGGCGAGATCAAGAATCCGCGGCGCACCATTCCGCTCGGTTTGATCATCGCAGCGCCCGTCATCGCCGCTATCTACATCCTGGGCACCGCGAGCGTGCTGGCGGCTCTCCGGCCCGCCAACACGAGCGCACTGTACGGCGTCATGCAAGCGATCGGGCAAGTGGCGAATCACTTCGGCTGGGCATTTCTCACGCCGGTCGCTGCCGTGCTGGTGACCGTCAGCTGCTTCGGCAGCGTCGGCGCGTGGCTTGGCGCCGTCGCGCGTCTGCCGTTTGTCGCCGGACTCGACAAGTTTTTACCGGCTTCATTTGGCCGCATGCATCCGCGATGGGGATCACCGGTCACGGCGCTTTTAGCGCAGGCCGCGATAGCGGCGGTCTTCATCTTGCTGGGTCAAGGCGGCACCTCGGTGAAGGGCGCTTATGACGTGCTCGTCAGCACGACCGTGGTCATCACACTGGTGCCGTTCGCCTATGTCTTCGCGGCAGCGTTCAAGCTTCACGGGCGTGACGATGCGCAAGCGATCCGGATCCCGGGCGGAACGTTGACGGTGAGAATCGCCGCGTCGATTGGCCTAGTGACCACGCTCGGCTCGATCGTGCTCGCCGTCTTTCCTGCCGACGACGAGCCCAACAAGGTTCTCGCGGTGACAAAGGTATTGGGTCTCACGGCATTGATGATCGTGAGCGGCGTGGCCGTCTATCTTCGCGGCGCGCGCCGCATCACTCGTGACGCAGCGCTTCGATCGGATTGAGCTGCGACGCCCGCTGCGCCGGATAGAATCCGAACGCGATCCCGACCAACGCCGCGAACACGAACGAGAGTACGATGGACGACGGCGCGATCTGGATAGGCCAGCCAGCGCCCGCCGACGTGCCGAAAGCCGCTCCGATGCCGATGAACACTCCGATGATGCCGCCGGCGCACGAAAGCGCCACCGCTTCGACGAGGAATTGCATCAGAATGTCGCGCTCCCGCGCGCCGACCGCCATCCGGATCCCGATCTCGCGCGTGCGCTCGGTGACCGATACGAGCATGATGTTCATGATTCCGATGCCGCCGACGATGAGCGACACGGCGGCGATCCCAGCGAGCAGTTTGGATTGCACGTCAGCAGTGGCGCTCGCGGCCGCCTGGACGTCGGCGATGTTCCGCACGGAGAAGTCGTCGGGCGCTCGCGTCGTCAAGGCGTGGCGCAATCGAAGCAATGCTTCCGTCGACGAAACAACGCTTGCAACCGCATCGGGCGATTGGGCGGAGACGAAGATCGTCCCTAACCAACTCTGGCCGTTCAGCCGCAATTGCATGGCCGAAATCGGCACGACGACCTGGTCGTCCTGATCGCGCCCGAATCCGCTCTGTCCCTTGGCCGCAAGCACGCCGATCACCGTGAACGGCACGCTTTTGATGATGACCGAGCTTCCGACGCCGCCGCCGGATGGGAACAGATTCGACTGCACGGTCGCGCCGAGCACCGCCACTTTCGCGCCGCTTTTCACCTCATCGTCGCTGAAGAATCGCCCCTGACTCATCGTCCAGTTCTGAACCGACATCCACGAAGGCGTCGTGCCGACGATTGACGTGGCCCAGTTGTTGCCGCCCGCGACCACCTGGGAATTGGTGGAAGACATAGGTGCCACGTACGCGACGCCGGGCACGTCCGCCTGAATCGCCGTCGCGTCGCCTAGCTTGAGTGATTGACGGGCGCCGGCTCCCAACTGCACGCCGCCGGTGATGCTGCTGCCGGGCACCACGACGATGAGATTGCTGCCGAGGCGGGCTAATTGCGCCTGGACCGCCGCTTGCGCGCCGCTGCCGATGGCCATGGACGTGATGACCGCTCCCACGCCGATGATGATGCCGAGCATGGTGAGCAGCGACCGGAACGCATTGCGCACCAACGACTGAAACGCGACGCGAAGCAATCCGGCGGTATTCATGCGTGCGCTTCCGTCGACGCCCGAGCCGGCGTGGGCTGATCATCGAGCACGTGCCCGTCACGGAATGTGACGATGCGCTGCGACCAAGCGGCGACATCGGGTTCGTGCGTCACCAGCACGATCGTGATGTGGCGCTCTTCGTTGAGCGAGTGAAAAATGGCCATGATTTCCTGAGTGCTGTGGCTATCCAAGTTGCCGGTGGGTTCGTCGGCGAGAATGAGGGAGGGATCGTTCACGAGCGCACGCGCGATGGCGACGCGCTGCTGCTGGCCGCCCGAAAGTTCGGAAGGCGTGTGATTGAGGCGCTTGCCGAGGCCGACGGCTTCGAGCGCTTTTCGAGCGCGTTCGTGGCGCTCCTCGGCCCGAACGCCGGCGTAGGTCAGCGGCAATTCGACGTTCTCGATGGCCGAGCTGCGCGACAGCAAGTTGAAACCCTGGAACACGAAACCGAGTTTTCCGCTTCGAACCGCGGCAAGCGCGTCGCGCGAAAGATGCGAGACGTCGTCGCCTTCGAGGAGATACGTGCCTGACGTGGGCTGGTCGAGACAGCCGATGATGTTCATGAAGGTGGACTTGCCGGATCCGGACGCGCCCATGACCGCCAGGAATTCGCCGTTGTCCACGTGCAGCGTCACACCGTCGAGCGCCGCGACGTCTTCGGCGCCAACGCGGTAGACCTTATGCAGATCGCGGACGTCGATGACGTGCCGAAGAACGTTGTGCACCGCTCCATTGGTGTTCATCGACCAAACCCGGCGCCTCCCGCGATGGGGTTGGTTCCGCTGTATTGCTGCGTCAGCAGTTGTCCGACGATGACCTGGTCGGTCGGCAGAAGTTCGCCGCTCAGCACTTCGTAGTTGCGACTGTCCGAGATTCCGATGACGATCCGCACGGGAACCGCTTTGCCGCCGCGCAGAACCCACACAGTTGCATTTGAGCCGACGGCTCCTGCCACTGTGGACGTGCCCGAGGGCGCGGCACCGCCGCCGCCCGCCGCCGCGCCGCCCGATGCGCCGCCGCCCGGTGCTGCACCCGCCGGCGCGCCGCCCGGTGCTGCGCCCGCCGCTGCGCCGCCTGGCGCTGCGCCGCCCGCCGCGCCGGATCTAGACCCTCTTGTTCCGCTACTGCCGGCTAAGCCGGTCGGCTTGAACAGCAACGCCGCCGCCGGAATGGAGAGCACGTGACTGTGCGTCGTCAGAGCGATGATCACATCGGCCGTCATGCCTGGCTTGAGCCGGGATGAGTCGTCGTGCACGGCGACGATCGCGTCGTAGGTCACGACGTTTGAGACCGTTGTCGGGTTGATCCGGACTTGCTGAACCGTGCCCTGGAAGTTGACGTTCGGAAACGCCGGCACCGAAATCTGTGCTTGCGCGCCCGTCTTGAGCTGACCGACATCCGCTTCGCTCACCGATACATCGACTTGCATGTCTTTCAGGCTCGACGCGATGACGAAGAGGGTGGGGGTTTCAAGTGACGCGGCAACTGTCTGCCCCACGCTTACCGCGCGCGACACGACGATGCCGTCGATCGGGCTCGTGATGACCGCGCGCTGAAGATTGTATTCCGCCTGTTGCACTTGACCTTGAACGGCCGCTGCTTGCGCTGCCGCTGCGCTCGCCTGATACAACGCTGCGGCGTGCTGATCCGACGCCGAGCCGATTTGAATCGTGGTAGCGGAAGCCTGAGCGCGAGCTGCCGTAAGCGCGGCCTGCGTGGCGCTGACATCGGCGACGTTCGCGTTGTAGGTGGAGCGGTCGGTGTCCATCTGGCTCTGCGAGATATAGCCCTGCGCGAGCAGATTGACATCGCGCGTGATCGTGCTCTGCGAAAGTGCGAGCGCGGCCTGCGCTTTGGCGACGTTCGCCGCGGCCGATTTCACGTTGGCCAGTGAAACGTTAGCGGTGGCGACCGCCGCCGCGATCGCGGCCGAAGATTGCGACGCGGTGCTTGACGCGGCCGATGCGTTGGACTGCGCGGCCGCCAACTGACCGTTGACCTGAACCGCTGTGGCCTGAAGACTTGTCGGATCCAGCGTGGCGAGGACCTGGCCTTTGTGAACGATCGAATTGTAATCCACCGACAAGCTGTTGATCGTGCCGGACACCTGCGTGCCCACGGCTACCTCGTTCACCGGGTTGACCGTACCCGTCTCTTCCACCGTGCTGCTTATGTCCGCGTAGGCGACCGGCTTTGTGATATAGCGGGGAGCGGCGGCGCCGTTTGTCAGCGTCCGCACGATGGCCCAAATCCCAAAAATGAGCAGCACGACGCCGGCCCCGATGATCCACGGGCGCAGCGCAGGCGGCAGTTGTCGTTTGGCCGGCTTCCGTTCATTTACGGGGGAGTCAAATTCGGGACGCTCTTGCGATGGCTTGGTAGGTTCGGTTTCCGGGTAAGCGGGATTTTGTGTTATCATGACGCCCTTATCGTACCCTTCTTTCCTTAGAGACATACGTGGGTTCGATGAGAACGTTCTCATCGAAGCCACACGATTGTCCCAGGCGACGGCCTTATGCTTGCAGCGATATGTCTAATGCGCATCAGGAACTCGATGCCGACGTCCAAGCCATCGGCCGGGTATTCACGAAGATCTATAGCCGGAATTACGACCGCCACGGCCGCGGGGGTTTGACCGCCGCGCTCAAGCTTCTCGCCGAAAACGATCGCCGGGTCCTTTTGTACGCACTTCGGCGGCTGCTCGCTGTGCGGATCGATGTCGCCGCGGAAGCGCGGCTAGACCGCCATCTTGATGAAGTGCGCGGATAGGTATTTGCCCCACGTGTGCAGATCCGCCGCATCAAAGCACCCGATGCTCGGCCGCCCGAGCAGATATCCTTGAACGCCGCGTATTCCCTTGGATATGCCGCCGATCTGCGCCCCTGTCCGGCAGGCGAACTCGAGAATTTCAGCGTTTTCGACACCTTCGGCGATGACGTAGCTGTTCGCGCTCTGCGCGATCGCCACGATTTCCGCTATCATGCTTCGCGCTGCCTCATCGGTGAGCGCCTTTTTCATAAGCGAATAGTCGATTTTCACGTAGGCGAACGTCATTGTGCTCAGGATTTCGAGTCCTGACTTGTCCGAAACGTTGTCCAGCGCGAGCCTGACGCCAAGTGCGTTTAGGGCTGCCGCACGCGCGGCGAGCAGAGCGGCATTCAATGCCCCGGGTTTTGCGATCTCGATGACGATCTGTTGCGGCTGCAAACCCGCCGAGCGGCCCATGCCGACGAATTCGTGCGCGCTGAATTCGGGATGCGCGAGCGATTTCGGCGTGATGTGCACGAAGACCGTGGAGCCCGGCGGCAAGTTCGCGCTTGAGGCAAATGCCTTTTGTATGCAGCACCGGTCGAGTTCCGGAAGCATGTTCAAAGATTCGGCCGACTCGAATAGCTCGGCAGGCCCGTTCAAGCCGAGTTCGATGTGCGGACGCGTCAGCGCCTCAAATCCGAACGGACGACAAGTCGCGATATCCCAAATCGGTTGGAAGGCGACGTCGAGCAAACCCTCATCGATGAATCGTTTGAACGTCGCCGCCTTACGCGTGGAATTGACCCGCGCGGGCGCATCGATTTCATCGAAGCAAACGACGTTGTTTCGCCCGCGTTTCTTCGCCTCGTAGAGCGCGGCATCGGCGAGCTCGTATGGTTCGGTCGCCAGGTGCGCGGCGTCAAGAGCCACGTAGCCCACGCTTATGGTGGCGCCGAGCATGCTGCTTTGCGCCTCGACTCGAAGCCGCTCGAGCGCTGCCCGTGCGATGTCTCCACCCGTGTCGACGAAGATGATCGCGAATTCATCGCCTCCGACGCGGTACGCGCGATCTTCTCGCCGCAGCGTTCGGAACAGGCGCGCCAAGCGGGTGAGACAATCGTCACCGTGCTTGTGTCCGTGTTTGTCATTGAGAATCTTGAAGCCGTCAATATCTATGAGGGCGAGCGTCAGCGGGTGGCCATGCCGGTGAGCGCGGGCGACTTCTCTCGCGAAGTCGTCCGAGAATGCGCGGTGGTTGCCGAGCTGCGTTAGGCTGTCCGTGAGCGCGACGCGTTCCAGCCCCTCGATCCTCGCCGTCGTCGTCTGCTCGGTTCTCCGCCTCGATGCTTCGAGCTCGATGTTCGCGGCGGCCAATTCTTGCGTGCGCTCCACGCTCATGAACAGCTTACGCAGTTGCGACACCGCCCAGATGAGCACCCCGCATTCGACGCCGACCATGATCGCGTGCAGCGCGACGCGGCCCAAGCCGCCCTCGGTCGGGAACACGCGGCTTGGAGCGATGTAATTGAATAGAAGGTGATGGATCGATGTCAGCGCGGCGGAGATGGCGATCGGACGCCAATCGCAGAATGCGATGAGCATCGCGAATACCACGAAGAAGTACATGTGGTAGTCTATTTGAAGCCGGCCGGTGTTATCGAAGACGAAGAAAATTGGCATGGCGGTGAGCGCGACCGCGATGAGATTTCGGGTGGCGAGGCCGGAGGGCTTTGTGATCGCAAAGATCGTCGGCGGGATCAAGATGACCGTGAGTAGGATCAATTGCGGTCGCCAGTCGAGGCCGTTTAGCGCAGCCATGACGAGAATCACCGGCAAATGAAGCCACAGCAAGACGACGTAGAGTTTCGCTGCTCTCGTCCGAAGGATGACGAGTTCGCGGCAGTCGTCGATGGTCAGCTCCGAAGATCGCTTAGTCAAATGTCTTCTTCCTTACATGTGCTCCATAATATGTATCGGCCATCCAGCGTCTCAGCCCCGGCCTTCCATAGGTCAAGCCGCAGCCTGCCGTCTCATTTGTTCAGGCAGGTCGTTCTGGCCGCGGCCACAGCAAAGGCGCCGGCATTCCTACGTACGCTCAGCGCCTTAGCGGTATCAAGTGCCGTTCAGCGGGATTTTAGCGCCGACCGCTCCATGTCTATGAGGGTCCGCTTCCTATCCAATCCCCACTTGTAGCCTCCGAGTTCGCCCGTGCTTCGAATCACCCGGTGGCATGGGATTGCGATTGCGACGACGTTGCTGGCGCAGGCGCGCGCGACCGCTCGGGCCGCGCCCGGCTCGGCGATCCCCGCCGCGACCTCGCCGTACGAGCGCACCTCGCCGTAAGGAATCGTTTGAAGATAATTCCATACCCGCATCTGGAACGCGGTATGGAGAATGTCCAGCGGCAGATCGGTGAGAGGCTGGCCGCCCGATAGGTGCCGATTGAGCGCGTCGACCCACTTCTCAAATTCGGGATGTCGCGGCTCTCGCATCGGTCCGATCTCGGCCTGGGGATATTCGCGCTGAAGCATCTGGAGAAGCTCGGCAGCGGTGGCGCCGAATTGCACGAAGCACAGCCCGCGATCTGTGGCGCCGACCATCATGAGACCCACCGGGGAGTGGATCGTCGCGTACGTGATCTTCACATCTCGTCCGCCCGAGCGGTATTGACGCGGCGTCATGCCTAGGCGCGTGTCCGCTTGCTCGTAGACGCGGCTCGAAGATCCGTACCCGGCGTCGTAGACCGCCGTGGTGACGTCCTTCGCGCTCTTCAGATGCGCGCGGAGGTTGCGTAGCCGGATAGCGTTCGCGTATTGCTTGGGAGAAACGCCGACGATCGCTTTGAACCGGCGTTGGAAATGAAACGGGCTCAGGTTCGCGCGCTTTGCAAGCTCACTTAAGTTGAGCGAGGCGCCGCCCTGCGCTTCGATATAGTCGCAGACCTCCCGGATTCGATTTGAAGTCGCATCAACGGCTATGGCGGCTTGCGGCTTACAACGACGACATGCGCGAAAGCCGGCCTTTTCCGCGTCCCCGGCCGAACTGAAGAAGCGGACGTTTTTGCGGCTCGGATGGCGTGACGGACACGATGGGCGGCAATACACCCCCGTCGTGGAGACGCCGAAGTAGAACTCCCCATCTTGGCTTGGGTCTCTGCGTATGACCGCATCCCAGCGGCGCTTTTCGTCTAACAAATCTTCCTCCCGAATGTTCTTCTGCAAAACCCGCCAGGCGCACTCCCATAAACGCGGGTCACCCTCATCGTAGCCTTTACGTCGCGGCGTTTCTATCGCATTGTTGCGCTCGAATCTCGGCTCGGGCGAGCGAATTGTCGCACGCGTCGTCGATTTTAGCCGAAAGGTGGCTTTTGCAGCCACGCGAAACGACAGGTCGGCGCGCGCCTTCGAGCGAGTGCTGTCTGCCCATTGCGGTTCGGAGCAGCAAGTGATCGCCGTGATCATCGCAGCGGTCGTGGTAGCCGCATCGCCTACCCCGGCGGCCGCCCCCGCCGCTCTATCGACCACGCCGCTACGAGAAGTGGTGTACAAGGTGACCACATCCGAGTATGTCGACGACATCACCGAATCGTACGGCGGCGGCGAGGACGCGTTTGCTCCGTCTTCGACGATCGTGGGAGCAAAGAACGGAGTAGTCACCGTCGACGTGATGGCCAAACTCGACGATGGCGTTCTCGGCGTCCAGATATCGGAGCGGTGGAGAACTCTGCCGCTGCCACAGCGGTTCACCGGTATCGTTGCGCCCGATGGCACGGTGAAATTCCCGCCGGCCACGATCGATCCGGTGACGATCGAGCTGCTACCATTCTTCGCAACGCGCTTCGCGCCGGCCGGCGCGCTCGCAAACGGCTCCCATTGGACCGTCGTCAGCACGTACGACAAATCCGTGGTGACGACCGGGTACACGGTGACGTCCGTCGGCGCAGGTTCCGTTACGATTCGCAAACTGACGTCGATCAGTGCGCTCGGAAACGAGTCGATCGACGGCGCGATCGTCTTCGACCCGTCGACCTCGGTGCCGATTTCGGGCAAGCTCCGCGTGAAGCGCACCGACACTTTCGCCGACGGTCAAACGCAGCAGACGATCGACCTGACCTTTGAGCGAGTGTCCGACTCCGATCTAACGACGGCCACGCCGTAGCTGCCGGCGCGAACCCCATTGCCAGTGGAACTGATGAAGGCACAACCGACGACGCTGCGCGGCCGCGCGGTCCGGCTCGAGCCCTTGAGCGTGGATCACGTAGATCCGCTGACACGCATCGGCTTGGAACCGGAGCTTTGGCGCTTGAGCCCGACGCCGATGGCGTCCGCAGACGACATGCGGGCGTACGTCATGACGGCTTTGGACGAGATGCGGCGCGGCGTGTCGGTCCCTTTTGTTCTCATCGATCAAGCCACCGGGCATGTGGCCGGCAGCACTCGTTACGCCAATATAGATCCGGTTCACCACCGGCTCGAAATCGGATGGACATGGCTTACGCCGGCGCATCAGCGGACTGCGGTGAATACCGAAGCCAAGTTGCTGCTCCTCACCCATGCCTTCGAAGTCTTGGGAGCGATCCGCGTTGAATTGAAAACCGACGCTCTCAACGACCGGTCGCGCGCCGCAATTCTGCGAATCGGCGCCACCGAAGAGGGCACGTTTCGAAATCACATGATCACTTCGACGGGGCGCATCCGGAACTCGGTCTATTTCTCGATCATCGACGCCGAATGGCCGGCGGTGAAAGCGAAATTGCAGGCCCTTCTCGGCTCGTACTAGGGCAAGCCGTACTAGGGCAAGCATCGCTTGCCCATGGGTGAGCAATGCTCACCCTCTACGGAGGAAAAAAATGGGGCAAGCGATGTCGGGACTCCGGACCTAGATTACAGGGCGCGCTACGTGAAAACGCGCGCTGGTTGCAGTCGCGTACCAGTGGACTGGGCGGTTGCGACTGCCGTGCCCGAAATGCGTCCGTTTGAGGTGACGAGCACGTCGCCGGCCACCGATTCGTCCGCAACAATCACCACGTTTCCGTGACCGAACTGATGCGCGTCGTCCGGATTCAACGAGATACGAGGTTGCGTCAAGACTTCGAGTGGGTCGATGAGATAGGAAAACGGATCGGCGAGCAGCGCTTCTTGCGCGCACGCATCGGCAAGCACGAATGGCCCTGCAGCAGTCCGGACAAGCGAGTCCATGTGAGCTGGGATGCCGAGCAGGCTGCCGATCTCTTCGCACAAGGTGCGGATGTAGGTGCCGGCGCTGCATTCTACGGCGAGTCGCGCTCCCGAATGGCCGTACTCGAGGACACGTAACGAATATATCTCGACGGTGCGCGCCGGCCGCGCCACTTCTTCTCCACGGCGCGCGCTCTTGTACAAAGGTTGACCGCCGACTTTGACCGCGGAATACATGGGCGGGACTTGTGATAGAGGACCGACGAGGCCAGCGATCGTTTCCGGAAATGCGTCGCGCCAACCGGCGGGAAGTGCGCTTGAATGAGTCACCGCGCCCGATGCGTCGGCGGTGTCGGTAGCGGCTCCCAAGACGAGGTCGAATTCGTATTTCTTGCGGCCATCGCCTAAGAGCGGCAACAGCTTTGTGGCATGACCTACCGCGAGAACGAGCACGCCTTTGGCGTCGGGATCCAACGTTCCCCAATGTCCGAGAGGGATGCGACCCAAGGCGCGGCGCACGCGAGAACCAAACGCTGTGGACGTGATACCCGCTGGCTTGTTGGCGTTGATAAACCCGAAGGGGACGCTAGTGCCCGGCACGAGCCTCGGCTGCCATTTCAACGCGAATGGCGGCGAGCAAGGCGGCGAGTGCGGCGTCGAGCGGACCCGCGACGGTTGCGCCCGCCGCGCGAAAGTGGCCGCCGCCGCCGAGCAATGCCGCGGCCGCCATGACATTGACGCCTCCCCTCGATCGCATGCTCACGCGAAACGTGCCGTCGGGCGCTTCTTTGAGCAGCGCCGAGACCTCGCACTTGTCCACTGCACGCAGCGCGCCGACCACGTCTTCGAGATCTTCGTACGCGGCGCCGAATTCCGCCAACATGGCCCGCGTGACCACCGAGTAGCAGATGCCGTCATCGGTGAGCATGGCTGTGTCCAGCGCGCGCCCGAGCACTTTTTGGCCGGAGAACGTGCGCGTTTGATAGAGCTGTTCGTTGATGCGGTCTTTGTCGGCGCCGGCCTCCATAAGTGAGGCACAAAGCCGGACCGTGTGAGGATCGGCGTTGGAGTACATGAAACAGCCGGTGTCGGAAATGAGCGCCGTGAGCAGACACGTGGCGATGTCGGGCGTGACCGAAACGCCGAGAGCGACGACCAATCCGAGGACGATGCTGCCTGTGGCCGCCTCGGATTCCATGACGTAATTCCAACGTCCGAAGCGCTGATTGCCAAGGTGGTGGTCGAGATTGATGATGCGGTCGCGCGGCACCCATTCGAGCGCCTTGCCGGCGCGCCACTGATCGCTCATATCCATGAACACGAAGATGGCGTCGTCCGCAACGCCCTCGAACGTGCGCTGCGGGAGATCGGATTCGGGTAAGAAGCGCAGATTGTTCGGCACGTCGTCGTCGAGGAAGTAGACGACGTCCTTGCCGAGACTCTTGAGCGCGATGCCAAGGGCAAACCCGCTGCCAAGCACATCGCCGTCGGGCTTTTCGTGCGCGCACATGACGAACTGGCGCTTGCTTCGCAAGCATTCCAGCGCGCCTTTCGCGCCCTCCGGCACGTCGCTCGATCCGTTAGGCTTCATTATGCTCTCGCCGCTCATCCTTTCGCTGTACCTCGTCCAACATGTTCGCCATCCGCACACCGCGCGCAATCGATTCGTCGCGGATGAATGTCAAAGTGGGCGTGCGCCGCATGCGCAGCCGTTTTCCCAATTCGACGCTGAGGAATCCGGCGGCCGACTGCAAACCGGTGATCGTGGCCGCCGATTGCCGGCGGTCACCCATCGGACTTGCGAAGACCTTAGCCGTTCGCAAGTCGGGGCTCACTTCGCACTTCACGATCGTGACGAAGCCGACGCGCGGATCCTTCAACGATTCGTGGATGAGTTCGCTCAACTCGCGCACGACTTCGTGCTCGACCCGCTCCAGCCGTTGGCTCTTCGCGCCGGTCCGTTCAGGCATCTGGTTTTTCACCGCACGCGTGTTCGATGTCAAGGTGCATCGGCGTCGGCGTCCTCCTCAATCAACCAAGCTCGGCCCTTCTCATCGGCGCAGGCCGCCAGCGCCCAAGTCCTCACCGCCGTCGCGCGCTCGGCATCGCCGCACTCGTTGAGCGCGTCGATGAACTGCGACGCCGCGATCGCCCACTGTTCGTCGGGATCGTCGATGCCGAGCAGCACGGCGGCTGCGAAATGCGACACCGACTGCGGCCAGCGGTTCAGATTCGCGTAGGCGGCCGCAAGATCCGAATGCAGGCCCGCGGCCGTAGGAAAGCGATCCAAGCCGGCGCGCAAGAGATGTTCCTCGCGCTCGTCGTTGCCGAGCTCAAGGCAGAGCGACGCCATCAACTGCACGCCTTCGGGTCCGAGCTCGCCGCTCGCATCGAGCGGTTCGAGCATGGACAGCGCGCGCCGCAACTCAATGCGCTGTTCGGCCGACCACGGTCCATCCGCGCCGCCGTTTGCGATGATGACGTTGAAGTAGATCTCGTGTGCTTGCTCGACGACGTCGCGGTCCATCAGTTCTTTCCGGGTAGCGGTCGACATCGCTTTTGAGGCGGTCGATTTTAGTCGACCGGCGAACCCGAAAGGTTCGCCGGTTCGAATCCAAGCCTGAATGAAATCACGCGCCGACCGCGGCGAACTGCTCCATCATATAGGCCTCGATCACGTCGCCCTCTTTCAAGTCGTTGAAGTTCTCCACCGAGAGGCCGCACTCGTATCCGGCGGCCACTTCGCGCGCGTCATCCTTGAAGCGTTTGAGCGAACCCAGCTTGCCGTCGTAGATGACGACGCTGTCGCGAAGGACGCGCACGCGCGAGTCGCGCGTGACCTTGCCGTCTTTCACGTACGCGCCGGCGATCGTGCCGACTTTGCTGACCTTGAATATCTTGCGCACTTCCACTTGACCGAGCACCACTTCCCGCTCTTGCGGCTTGAGCATGCCCGTCATCGCAGCCTTGACTTCATCGATGACGTTGTAGATGACCTCGTACAAGCGGACGTCGACGCCCTCTTGTTCGGCCTTGCGCGCGATGGTGGCGTCGGGCCGGATGTTGAAGCCGATGATGATCGCGCTCGACGCGCTTGCCAACATGACGTCCGATTCGTTGATGCCGCCGACGCCCGTATGGATAACGCGCGTGCGCACTTCTTCGTTGGTGAGCCCGTCTAGCTGCGAACGCAAGGCCTCGACCGAGCCTTGGGCATCGGCCTTGATGATGAGGTTGAGGTCCCTGACGCCGCCCTCTTTGGCTTGCGCCAAGAAGCCGTCGAGAGTGACCGGGCGCCGCGCCGTGGCCATGCGCTGCTCGCGCTTGCGCTGCGACCGCTTGGCCGCCAGCTCGCGCGCATCGCGCTCGTCGGAAACGACTTCAAGCACGTCGCCCGCAGCCGGCACGTCTGACAAACCCATGATCTCCGCCGCGATCGACGGACCGGCGCGCTTGATGGCCGTACCCGCGTCGTCGAAAAGCGCACGAACCCTACCAAACGTCGCGCCGACCACTGCGATGTCGCCCACGCGCAATGTGCCGTTTTTCACAAGCACGGTGGCCACCGGGCCGCGCGTCTTATCCAATTGCGCTTCGATGATGACGCCGGACGCGCGACGATTCTTATTGGCCTTCAGTTCTTGCAGGTCGGCATTGAGCAACACCATTTCGAGCAGTTCGTCGATGCCGGTCTTCAGTTTCGCCGACACCGGAATGAACTGCGTGTTGCCGCCCCAATCTTCGGGTGTCAGGCCGAGTTCGGAGAGCTGCTGCTTCACGCGGTCGACGTTCGCGTTGGGCTTGTCGATTTTGTTGACCGCGACCACGATCGGCACGCCGGCCGCTTTCGCGTGGTTCATGGCTTCGATCGTCTGCGGCATGACGCCGTCGTCCGCCGCCACCACGAGAATCGCGACGTCGGTCACCTTCGCGCCGCGCGCGCGCATTTCGGTGAACGCTTCGTGGCCCGGCGTGTCGATGAACGTGACTTTGCGGTCGTTCGTCTCCACCGTATAGGCACCGATGCGCTGCGTGATGCCGCCGGCTTCGCCCGCTGCGACTTTGGTGGAGCGGATCGCATCGAGCAGCGACGTCTTTCCGTGGTCCACGTGACCGAGCACCGTGACGACCGGCGGACGCGTGGTGAGCGAACCCGGCGGATCGGCTTCGGTGAGGATCTCGACGGTCTCTTCGTCGGCTTCTTTGACGAGCGCGTTGAAGCCAAAGCGTCGTGCGACTTGCGCGGCGACGTCGGACGGCACGTGCTGATTGATGGTGGCCATCGTGCCCATCTTGATGAGTTGGCCGATGACTTGACCCGCGGGAACGCTCATCGCCGAAGCGAGCTGCTGCACTGTGAGAAGGTCGGGGATCTCGAGATCTTTGAGGACCGTGGGCTCGACCATGGGCCCAGGCGCCGACTTGTGCCTCGGCTGCGATTTCTTGAGAAGCTCTTCGCGCTGACGCTCTTTGCGATCGCGCTCCAATTCCTCGCGCGTCTTCTTGCGGCCGCCGGGTTGCGGACCGCTGCTGGGCGCACCGGGTTGCTGCACGCCGGGGGTACCGGGTCGACCCGGCATAGGCCGCCCCGCAACGCCGGGTCCATTCGCAGGCCGGCCGGGCATCGGACGGCCTTGCATGCCCGGACCGCCGGGCCGCGGCTGAAATCCGACGCCGCCGGTTCGCACGGCGCCGGCGCCCGGCCGCTGCTGAATCGGAGCGGTGATGGGTAGTTTTGGCACGGTCGGAATCGGCGCGGTGGGATCGGCAGAAGCCGCCGGAATAATTTTCGGATGATGCGCCGGACGAACGGTAGCCTGTCGTTTCGGCGCGGTGGTGGCGACGGCGCGCAATCGCGGCACCGGCGCATGAACGGCTTCGCTCGCGGCCGGCGCCGGGCGCGCTTGCTCGACAGCTGCGGTCTCGGTCTTCGGCTCGACGGCCGGAATATCGATCTTCGGCAATGGCCGGACTGGCTCGACGACTGCGGATTCGGCAGCCTTCACATCCGGCAACGGCCGCGCTTGCTCGACCGCGGCCCCATTTGCGGCAACGGATTTTTTGACCGCCGGCTTGTGCGTCTTCGCGGTCTGCGCGAGATCGCCGACCAGCACACCGCGGACGATGCGGGCCCGATGCTCGTCGATCACGCTCATGTGCGTGGACGCTCGAATCCCCACTTTGCTCAGCAGGGTGATCGTGTCTTTGCTCGACAAGTTGAGCTCTTTCGCGAGCTCGTGAACGCGTACCATTGCCAAAACTAGACTATTTCCTCATTCTTCCGATTAGACGCGACATCGTCGTGCGACGCCCCAAGTTGGTCGGCATCCTTGACTTCGGCCAAACCCCGAAATCTCTTGTTCTTCCTTACCTTATCCCGACAGGCCGCAGAACATAAATATGCCCCACGCCCCGGCGCCCGCGCGGCAGGGTCAGCCCGCCATCCGCCTTCTGACAGGTGGACGAAGCGTACCAACGACTTCTTTGGAAACCGGGCGCGGCAACCGACGCACTGTCGGAACGGCACGTGCGGGGAAGGGCCCTGGGGAGCGGAATTCGGCACCTGTCCTGATTATTCGCCACGGGGGTGCGGCCGACCTGGGACGGCCTGCGCATCCATCGCGCACTTCCATGCGTATACCAACTAGCAACTAGACCGATACCGACATCTTGTATAAGAAGGAATCCAATGCACTTCACGCACCCCGTCCGCACGCTTTTCGCCGGCCTCATCGTCGCCCAGCTCGTCCTGATCACTGGCTGCATGAGTCTTGCCGACACGTCGACCGCGAAACCCGCGCAGCCGGGTTCCGGAGAGACGGTCGTCCTTGCAGGAGGTTGTTTCTGGGGCATGGAGGCGGTATTTGAAAAGCTGAAGGGCGTCTCAAATGTCGTGGCGGGATACTCGGGCGGCGACGCGGCGACGGCCCATTACGATATGGTGAGCACCGGCACGACCGGTCATGCAGAATCCGTCGAAGTGACGTTCGATCCGAAACAAGTCTCGTTCAACCAATTGCTCGCGGTGTATTTTCTCGTCGCGCACGATCCGACGGAACTGGATCGGCAAGGCCCCGATGACGGCACGCAGTACCGCTCGGAGATCTACTATACGACCACCGCGCAAAAGAACGCCGCAGAATCGTACATCAAATCGCTCACAGATCAGAAGACGTTTAGCGATAAGATCGTCACGCTGGTCGCGCCGTTACACGCTTTCTATCCCGCCGAAGATTACCATCAACATTTCGTCGATCGAAACTCCTACTACCCGTACGTCGTGATCAACGATCTGCCGAAGCTCGTCGCACTCAAACACAAATTCCCGGATATGGTCAAGCAATAACTCGCGCATCGTAGGAGGGCAACCGTACTAGGGCAAGCGGCGCTTGCCCCGTTTTTTTGCGTCGACTCCGCTTACCCTATTTTTTCGCATTAATATCGCGGATGCGCTGAGATTATAGAGGAGCTGCATCGAGCGAATTGGGCCTTGTCAATATCCGCGCCTCCGGCGTACACTTGGTTGTATCCCATGCTTGCAACGGAGGAACCATGGCCAGATTCACTCAGTTCGTCGTGCCTGCCGCCGCCGCGCTCGTCCTAGCCGTCGCGCCGCAGAGCGCGAACGCGCAATCGATGCAGTCTAACGTCGCGGCCGGCGTACCCACGCGCGCCGATGTGCGCGATCTTGGTGCTGCGAAGCAAACGCAAACGGTCAAGCTCGCGCTGACGCTGCATTATCGCCACGAAGGCGAGCTCTCACAGCTCGTCGAGGCCCAAGCGGATCCGTCGTCCGGATATTACGGACACTTCCTCAACAACCAGCAGTTCAACGCCTACTTCGCGCCGTCGCAGTCCGACTACACGCGACTCGCGCAACAGCTTCAGCGCGCCGGATTCCGGGTCGTCGGCACGTACGACAACCGGACGGTGCTCGATGTCGCCGGTCCTGCAAAGGCTGTCGATAGCTACTTCGACACCGAGATCCACTCCGTGTACCAATCGGGCTACGGCTTGCGCTACGCCAACGCGCGGCCCGCCATCATGCCCGCCGAGTTGCAGAATGAGCTCGTCGCGATCTCAGGCTTCGACAACATCAACAAGGCGCGCTATCAGTATCTCCGCGGCCGCCGGCAGCCGGTCACGCCCGACAACGTCGGCGGCATGCTGCACGGACCCGACGGTGGGTTCGGCCCTGTTGCACTCGCGACCGGTTTCGACTTTCCGGTGCAGCACGGATTCGATGGCACCGGACATGCGGTTGCCAACGTCGCGGGCACTGTGAAGAATTCGGACATCAAAGGGTTTGTGAGTTTCTTCGGTGAGACGCGCACGGGAACGATCCACCGCAAGATCATCGAGGGCAACGGGCAATGGAGCTCCGGCGATCCGGCTGTCATCGAGGCGACGCTGGATGTGGAGACCATGGGTTCGCTGGCGCCCGGAGCCGACGTGTACCTTTACATCCTTGAAAACCCGGTCGACCAACCGGGAGAGGACGCCTACAACGCGATCGTCTCCGACAACAAGGTCGATATCGTGAACTCCAGCTTTGGCGTTTGCGAGACCGACGACCAACCGTACGCGAAGTCCGCAAATCATATCGCCACGCAGGGCGCAGCCAAAGGCATCACGTTTAGCGCATCATCTGGCGACGGCGGATCCTCAGAATGCGGCAACCCGAACGATCAACTCGCACCTGGAGTTGAACCGCATTTCGTCTCGGTCGGAGGCACGTCGCTTTTCGTGAACTCGCATGCCAAATACCAATCCGAAAGCGTTTGGAACGGTTCGGGCGGCGGCGTATCGGCGTTCGTGCCCATTCCGAGTTACCAAAAAGGCGTGTCCGGACTTGCTTCCAGCACGAATCGAAACGTGCCCGACATCGCCTTCCCCGCAGATCCAAACACCGGCTTCTCGTTCTTCTTCGGCGGTTCATTCGAAGGACCCATCGGAGGAACGTCGTGGTCGTCGCCCACCTATTGCGCGCTGCAAGTGACGATCAATCAGAAAGACGGCAAGCGCTTTGGCTGGGTCAACAAGAAGATCTACAAGGCTTTTGCCGCCAACGGCTACACGGTGTTCCACGACATCACCACCGGCTCAAACGGCAATTTCAACGGCAAACCAGGCTACGACAACGCGACCGGGATCGGCTCGATCAAGGGCTTCAAATTCGCCGGCGTCGAGTAAACAAAAAGCACCCAGGGGCAACCGTACTAGGGCAAGCATCGCTTGCCCTATTTTTTTCCTTTCCTTATCCGTAGTAGGAGGCAACTGTACTAGGGCAAGCACCGCTTGCCCGCGATTTCAATCTTCGTTATGCGCGAGCCAAATTGAGACCACATGACCATCATGAAAAACAATCGTTGAGAAATCGAAGTAGCCGTGAGTATCTCCTGCATGAACCACGGACTTAGCAAGGTTTAGGAATTGACGGCGATCCGTCGGCCGGGTGATATCAGAGAGTGGCACTTTCAAGGCCGCGACAACTTGCTTGGGAGTGTCGCCAAGGCGAAGGCCACGAACGGTCGACACGTGTGAAAGATCACGGCTCGGTAACTTCACAGGCGGAGTGCCAATATAGAGAATCATTTCCGGCCCGCCGTCGAAGCCCGCCGCAATGTGGTGAGCGTAATCGTATATCCACCTTGACCCAGAACAGGCGGTGTCCGCTTTCATCCCGTTAAACGCAAGTCTTTCGGTAAAGTGATCTTCGATCACCATCGGCTGCCTTTGGCGGTCGGATGGGCCCGCAATTTCTTGTGCCGACTGTGCCCATGCCGCAAGCTCATCGTGTGCTTTCGCCGGCCCGAGCACCAATGCGGCGACGGCGCAGAAACCGACGATGAAGCTTATAAGAGTGCGAGTTCTTGCCAACAAATCGTACCGACCTTTGTGCTCACGTCGCCGTTAGCCGATATGATCTAATGCTTTGGTTGGCCCAAAAACGTCAGCGTCTTGATCACCGCCCGATAGGCGGCGATGTCGCTGTCGGACGCACGCTGCTTCGGCGGCGGATCCAACGATACGATGAAGTAATAATCGATCGTGTGGCCAGGATTTACGTAGGAGACATACTCATCGGCCCGTTTCAGGCCGTATATCTTTGCATAAACAGTGCCGCCTGGGTATTCGGCGGAGAAGTCGGAGAACTTGATGTCCGGCGTCGCCGTCTTGTAACGCGCCATGTCGGTGGTAAGATCGCGGCCGACGTCGTCGCCGAAATCTTTGGGAAGAATCGAAACGCGGATGATCACTCCGTCTTGGCCGAATTTTTGACCTATCGGCAGAAAATATACATTTGACCCGATCTCGTCGCTATGCTCAGTATAGCCGGTCCAGCCGTCCGGCTCATGGGCGCCGAACATCCAGCCCTTGCCATACGCGAGAAGCGAATGCATATCGCTGGGGATGGGCGAAGGTTCTGGGGTTGGTGCGAGCAAGACCGCCGCCGCGACCACCGCACTCTGCAATATCATAAACATACGATGCCATTTGACGCGCGCGCCGAGGGTTCCCACGGAGCAAGGCCTTGAGACTTTTTCGTTTGGCGTTGTCTTCGGCGTTAATAGCGTCTGCGCTGGTTGTTGCCGGATGCACGAGCGTTCGAACTCCCCCACTGGCTCAGCTATCTTCGCCTATCCCGCTTTTGCCATGGGACTACGAGTCGTATGTGCTATTCACGGATCCGTGTTACGCGCCCGTGATCTCCGAGGCGATCAAAACATTCGGTGAAGTACCGCCAGGTGTTTCGCACACTTGGCCCGGGCTGTATAAGGCCTCCATGTCTCGCGGAGACATCACGGTGCTCTTTCCGCAAACGGCTCGCGGTGTTGACTGCGCCAAAATCGGCGTTCTCTCGATCATACCAGTAAAGTATGCGTCGCCGCTGACGATCAATCTCCCGGATTTCGACGCTCGGACGATAACCATCTACCCGTCCAACGTCGACAGGAGCGCATTCATAAAGGTCACCGACAAGTTTGGACGATCGTTCTCGAAAAAACTCGTGCTTCGACCATTCGGATTTGAGGTGGACTACCACCAACACATGCTGGTGATCGTAGCTCACGGCTCAATGCGGTTCGGCACCGACTTCCAAACCTCAATCGAGCGTGGCGACAGGACCACCTATTTCGTGACCTTTAGACCCTACCTGTTGATAGAGGGACCGGTCTACGACGACTAGGCCGTGAGGCGTAGCGTTATTCCGCGATCTCCGGCTCGGCGTCGGGAGTGGCCTCTTCTTCCTCTACCTCGTCTTCGCCAAGCGTCATCCGCTGCAGTTCCTGAAGTTTGCGGATGAGCTCTTCGTCTTGCGCGAGCATTTCGGCGGTGAGTTCCACGCCGCTCTCCTCGGCTGCGACTTCGGCCATGGCCGCGAGTTCCTCGCGCTCCTTGTCCTCGTCGACCCGCTGCGACATGACTTCCGCCCACTGCTCTTCGTTGTGGATGTCGATGCGCCAGCCGGTGAGCCGCGCGGCAAGCCGGACGTTCTGACCTTCTTTGCCGATCGCAAGCGACAATTGATAGTCGGGCACGACCGCCTCCGCCAAGTGCTCGCGCTCGTTGAGATGCACCGAAATCACTTTGGCGGGCGCCAACGCATTGGCCACGTAGGTGGCCGGATCGGGCGACCATTGGATGACGTCGATCTTCTCGCCGCGCAGCTCTTCGCCGATGTTGTTCACGCGAGATGAACGCGGCCCTAGGCACGCACCGACTGCGTCGATGTCCTCTTCATTCGTCCACACCGAGATCTTCGAACGGGCGCCAGGCTCGCGCGCGACGTCCTTCACTTCGACAATGCCCTGCGAGACTTCGGGAATTTCTTGCTCGAAGAGGCGCCGGACGACATTGGGATGGATGCGCGACAGTATGATCTGCGGACCGCGATTCGTCTTGCGGACTTCCATGACGTACGCGCGGACGCGTTCGTTGATGCGAAACGACTCGTGGGCCACTTGCTCGGACACGGGCAAGATGGCCTCGGCCTTTCCCAGGTCGACGAACATGTTGCGCTGCTCGTAGCGCAAGACTTGACCGCCGACCAGCTCGTCGAGCCGGTCGTTGTATTCGTCGAAGACCATGTCGCGTTCGGCCTCGCGGATGCGCTGCACGATGACCTGCTTGGCCGTCTGCGCCGCGATGCGCCCGAATTCTTTCGGCGTGATCTCGACGTCGAAGTTCTCTCCGGCCGCTTTTCCGCCGGCGTCGGCGACCGAGATCTCGATCGCGGGATCGGTGACTTCCGCCACGACGGTGCGCCGGGCGAACACGCGATACGCGCCGTTCTCCCGGTCGACGATCACTACCGGATTGCCGACGGCTTCAGCTTCGCGAACGAAGTTGCGCTTGTATGCCGAGACGAGCGCGGCTTCGAGCGCTTCCATCAGCACTTCGGCCGATAGGTTGCGGTCGCGTTCGAGCTCTTTCAGTGCGGCGATGAGTTCCGGATTTGCCACTGACGGCGTCGCGACGCCGGCCGGCGCCGAACCGTCGGCGTTCTTCTTGACTGTTTTTCTTACTGCCATAACGTCTCTCGTTAACGTTGAAAGGAGCGGGCGTCAACCCACTCCTCTCTGAGGAACACTATGGAAATGTTAGCATATTCGGGAGTCTCGCGCAAGGGGGTGGGCTTCGGCTGAAATGCGATCACAGGGCAACCTGGCGCCCGCCCGCAACACCTCTGCCGATGAGCACGACAAATCCAGAGCATCTCGGCAGAACCGCGCGGTTCATCAGACTGCTCAAAGAGATCGATGAAAAGCGGGCGGTCTCGAAGGCTCGATTGCACGAGATCCTCACCACCTCGTCGGAAGCGACATTCAAACGAGTCAAAGCAGAATTGCGCGAAGCCGGATATCCACTTTCATACAACAGCAAGGATAAACTCTATCACGTTTCGGCACGAGCCGCGCTCTCGCGGCCGAAGCTCGATCCGCGCAGCCGCGCGCAACTCGCGCTGGTGAGGACCGCGATCGCGGGTCTTGGCGCGCCCTACGTCGCCGCGCTCGGTGAAGTGCTCGACATCCTCGATGCCCGGATCGCCATCGAAGATCCGGAAGCCGCTGCAACGCTCTCGTCGCGACGGCCTCAGCCGCGCGCGGATCGCGCGTTTTACGAACGGCTCGATAACGTGGACACGGCGATCCGCGAAAGCCGGCTCATACAATTCGACTACACCCACACCGCGGGCGGCGCCACCGACCCGCGCTGGGCGAAGCCCCTTGCGATGCACGATCACGACGGGCGCATCTACTGCTGGGCGATCGTCGAAGGCGAAGACCGCCCGAAGCTGTTCGCGCTGGACCGCATGGGAGACGTCGAACTGCTCGAACCGTTCGATCCAGACAGTAGATGGAAGCTCGACGACGATCTGCGCTACAGCTTTGGCATCATGATCGGCCGGGACGCACCGCAAAAAGTGGCGATCGACATCGACGCAAGAGCCGCGGCGAACGTGCGCGCCCGGCGCTGGCCCGCTGAGACGGCTTGCGAAACACTTTCCGGCGGCACCCTGCGCATGACGTTTGAAGTCACGATGACCGAAGAGCTGATCTCGTGGGTCTTGGGTTTTGGCGGGCTCGCTACGGTCGTAGAGCCGTCGAGCGTGGCAGATGAGGTGCGAAGCCGCGCTGCAGCTATGGCATCACAACACGCGCGATAGGTTCAGGATGACCAGCGCGCCGGTGACCACGGTTGCCGCTCCGACGACGATGGCAAGCCATGGCGCCGAATGGTATTGGTCACGTTTAAGCTCGATATCGACCACGACGAAGCGCCACGATCCCAGCGCGCCGAGCGCGACGCCCAGCGCCGCGAAGGCGATGCCCAAACGGTGACCGGACATCACTGCCCACGGTCCGACGCTGACCTGGGTTCCCGGCATGGCGTGCGCGAGCACCGCGAACTTTGCGATGACAAATCCGAACGCCATCAGCGACAGCGACGTCCGCACGTAGGCGAGAAACGTCCGCTCGTTGGCCAGATGATCGGTGACGCGCAGATTCATGATGGTGGAAGCTTGATTGGGACGTCCGTCTTTGGTATTCCTCGGCGGCTGCGGCCGCAAACTCGACGTCTGCACACTGCAAGGACGTCGGCCGAGCGCGGTGGAAACCCATCGGACGTGGCGGTGGAGTCCGCCCGGCAGCGATGCAAAACTGCTCCGATGTGGGAGCCGATGACTCCTGACCGCGCTCTTAGAGCGCCAGGAGAATCATATGCACGCTGTATTTGACGTGTCCGCGCTTCAGAACATGTGGCTCATCGCCGCGATCTGGATGGCGCTGGCGTTCCTCGGTTCGCTCATCTCGATCCGATTCGGCATAGCGGCCGCCCTGATCGAGATCATGCTCGGCATCCTCGCGGGAAACTTCATCGCCTTACGATCCAACGTCTGGATCGATTTCATCGCGGGCTTCGGCAGCATCATGCTCACGTTTCTCGCGGGCGCCGAGATCAATCCTACGAATTTCAAGCGCCAGTGGCGCCCTGCCGTCTCAATCGGGCTCTTGTCTTTCGGCGCGCCCTTTCTTTGCGCGATGGTTTACGCTTACTTCTTCGCGCATTGGGACGCCAACGCTGCAAAGATCGCGGGCATCGCGATGTCCACAACGTCGGTGGCCGTTGTCTATGCGGTCATGATCGAATCGGGACTCGCGGGCACGGAGTTCGGCCAACTCATTTTGGCCGCGTGCTTCATCACCGATCTCGGCACCGTAGTGGCTCTCGGACTGCTCTTCGCGAACGTCAACGCGTGGCTCGCGATCTTCCTAGGCGTGAGCATCGCGGTGATCGCGTTCGCTCCGCGGTTCGTTCCGAATCTCTACGTTCGGCTTGGCGATCGTGTCAGCGAACCCGGCGCCCGCTTCCTCTTCCTCATCATCTTCATGCTCAGCGGCCTCGCCACGATGGCCAATAGCGAAGGCGTTCTGCCAGCCTACTTCCTCGGCTTTTCGTGCGCCGGCTTTCTGTTGAGCCACACCGAGTTTTCGCGCGGCCTGAGGCGCACGACCATGAGCCTGCTAACACCGTTTTATTTCATCAAGGCGGGTACGTTCGTGTCGCTGACGCAAGCGGCGACGGCGATCTGGGCGATCTTGGCGTTCTTTCTCGTCAAGGTCGTGGCGAAAATAATTGCCGTCTATCCAGCAGCCCGGGCGATGCGCTATAAGACGAGCGACGCCGCCTACCTCACGCTTATGATGGCGACCGGTCTGACGTTCGGCACGATCTCGAGCCTCTACGGACTGATGCACGGCTACATCACGCAGGGGCAGTACACGACGCTCGTCACCGTCGTCATCTTGACCGCGATCGTGCCTACGCTGATCGCGCAGCGTCACTTCCCGCCGAGTCAGGAAGTGCAAGAAGCGGAGTCCGGAGGTCTGGCAGAGATCGAGGTCCGACTTTCGAAGGCGGCGCCTCCCGGCTAGTCCCACAGGACTCCGGCACATGGCCGAGAATCGGCGCGCGTATGAACGATCCGGCCGCGCGCCGTAATCCGCGGCGCTTCGCTTATTGGCTGCTCGCGATCCCTATCGTCGCGACTTTGTGGCCTCCGCTCTACGCGCACGCCGACCCTGAGATCGCCGGCATTCCATTTTTCTATTGGTATCAATTCATCTGGGTCGTGCTGAGCAGCGTCGTCACCGTAACCGTCTATCTGCTCACGCGCGAGGATAAGACGTGATCCTGTGGACCGCGGTCGCGGTCTTCCTCGCGCTCTTCATCCTCGTCAGCGTGATGGGCTTCATGGCCACACGCTGGCGGCCGAGCAATCTCGACGACATCCACGAATGGGCGCTCGCCGGCCGCGGCTTCGGCACGTTCACCTCGTGGTTCTTGATCGGCGGCGATATCTACACCGCCTACACGTTCATCGCTGTGCCGGCGTTGGTCTACGGTGCCGGCGCCCTCGGCTTCTTCGCGCTGCCCTACACAACGATCGTCTATCCGATCGTCTTCGTCTTCGCGCCGCGCTTTTGGCTCGTCGCGAAGCACCGCGGCTATATCACGTACGCCGATTTCGCGCGCGAGCGCTTCGACAGCCGCAGCCTCGCCTTTGCGGTGGCATTCACGGGCATTTTGGCCACCATGCCGTACATCGCGCTGCAGCTCGTCGGCATGCAAGTCGTGATCGCCGGACTCGGCTTCACCGGCCAGGGTCTGTTAGGCGACCTGCCGGTCATCGTGGCGTTTGCCATTCTCGCGATCTACACATATCGGGGAGGCCTCCGCGCGCCGGCTATGGTCGCATTCGTCAAGGATGCGCTTATCTACATCACCATCATCGGCGCGTCGATCGTGCTGGTCTCAAAACTCGGCGGCTTCGCGCACATCTTCCAAACCGCAAGCGCGGTCTTGGCACAACGGCCAAAGCCCGGTACGATCATCTTGCCCCCGCAAAGCTTTACGGCGTATGCCACGCTCTCGCTCGGTTCGGGCCTCGCGTTGTTCATGTACCCGCACGCGATCACCGGCGTGCTGAGCGCGAAGAACACGACCGTCATCAAGCGGAACATGGCTCTCATTCCGGCCTACAGCGTTTTGCTCGGCCTCAACGCGCTGTTCGGATTCATGGCGATCGCCGCCGGCGTTCACGCCGCAAGCCCGAACGCCGCGGTGCCGCTGCTGTTCGTGAAGATGTTCCCGCAGTGGTTCGTGGGGATGTCGTTCGCCGCCATCGCGATCGGCGCGCTTGTCCCGGCTGCCATCATGTCCATCGCGGCAGCCAATCTCTTCACGCGATCGATCTACAAGGAATACATCAAACCGGCATGCTCCGGTCCGGAGGAGACGCGCGTCGCACGTTACGTCTCGCTTGCGGTCAAGGCGGGCGCGCTGCTGTTCGTGCTCTTGCTGCCCACACAATTCGCCATCTACTTTCAGTTGCTCGCCGGTGCGTGGATCCTTCAGACGCTGCCGACGATCCTCATCGGCCTCTACACGCGCAGGCTTCACCGGCGCGCGCTATTCGTCGGTTGGCTGGCCGGCATGATAACCGCGACGTGGATGGGCATCGTCACTGGCTACACGCCGACGATCACGCTGCACCTCGGCGGCTTCTCGCTGGCTGGGTACATCGGCCTATTCGCGCTCACGCTCAACCTCATCGTGACGATTGTGGGCACTTTCATATGCGATGGTCTTGGCGTCGGCCGGGGCCAGGATGCGACGAGCCCGACGGACTATTTAGATGACACGGGAGTAGCATCGCGAACAGTCGTTCGCAAGTTATCCGTGACTTGAATCACTAATTTAGGGTATTATTAGAGAATAACGGCGCTCATGGCGTCAGTACCTATTTTCTTACCATTCGAAGGCGGCTCCATGGACGGTAGACGTCATCGCGGCACACGCGGTTTCAGCGTAGTCGAGGCCTTGATCGGCATAACTCTTTTCGCCATGGCGCTCATGGCGTTCTTTGCAATTTTCCCATATTCGCTTGCCACCACTTCTCACGACGACGAATACCTTCAGGCGATATCGGCGGGGCAAGAGTATTTGGATTCGCTTCGCTCTGCGGTCGAGCAATCGAAGCCGCTCCCGGGTTCGCCAAATCCGCCGATAAGAATCGACGGCGGCTTCTCGGTTCTGGGCAACGGCGTGCGGAACGCTTCGCCGGGTAACTTCACGATCAAAGGCGGCTGTACTTTGGTTACGGGCTACACGCGTCTTGAATTGTGCACCTCCACGGTCCAGTGGACCGAGGCCGGCCTTACTCGCACTTATCAGGTCCAATCGTATGCGACACAGCAAGTCTCGTAGCGCGCGCCTCGCGCGCGGCTTCACCATCGCCGAGATGTTGACGGTAACAGTGCTCTTCGGCCTGCTCCTCACCACCATCGCAGCCGTCATTCCAGCAGTGCTTCGTTCGCCCACGCAGATGCAGGCGCAAGTCGACGAAGTCGACGCAGGCGCGCTGGCGCTTTATAAGGTGCAGCGCGACGCCCGCCAAGGCGATGTCAACGGTGTATTCAATTGCAGCACTGCGCCGGTCGTGATCTGCGTACAACAAACGGGTTCCACGCCGATGAACACGCAAGCTCTTGTCATCGCAGGCGACAACGGAACGACACAGTTCGTGAACAATGTCGGACAACCCAAATGGCAAGGCTATGTCGTCTACTGGCTGGCGCCGAGCGCTGCCGGCGTCGGAATGGATCTGATGCGTACGTTCGAGTTAATCAATATTCCAATCATAGGCGGTGTGCCGCAATTTTCTGCGAGCGACGCTGCGACTTGTGTGAATACCGCGATCGCGCAGGCGTCGCCGTCGGTTGCGGCTCCCGACGTTCGTCAACTCTTGTCAAGCGTGACGCCCGCCAATGGGATAATCGCATTGCAGATGGTCGCCGGCGTGAACCGCGGCGACGTCACCGGCATCAATCTGCAGGGTAATACCTATGCTCGCAACTAGAGCGGCCGGCGCGGCGCGCGGCGTCGTGATGCTGATCGTCATAATCCTTGTGGCGCTTTTGATCATCATCGCGCTCTTGCTGGCGTCCGGAGCGTTCAATGCCGAAACGGCCGTTGAGGCGGTAGCCGCTAAGTATCGCGTGCTCAACTCCGCCGAAGGCGGCGTCAACGCCGCGCTGAACAACCTCGCCGAAGATCCTTACGCTACGCCGACATGCTATCCCGGTACGCTCAACAATATGGTCTATACTGGGTGCATCGTTTCAAACAATCTTCAACGCTCCTCGCCTGCGCCGGTATTGGATCCCGCCACCGGCGACCAGATCAACGTCCCCAAGAATTCCGCGTACCTATACGGCGAGTCGTCGGTCGGCGGTGGCCGAAAGGTTTACATCGAGGCTATCGCCAGTCTCGCCCCGCCCCTCACGCTTCCAAACGGCGCCATTAATGCCGTCGGTTCGGTCAACGATCTTGCGCCGGAGACGATCGCCGCCGATCCACAAGCGATGTCCCCGGACGCCAACGTCAACGCCAACGCCGACATCGACGTGAGCAGTCTGCCAAGTTCCGTGAGCGGCACCACCTCGGCCGTCGGGACCGACAACCTGCCGGGTACCGGCGACAAGACCAATTCCGGCGCGAACAGCGTGGCATTTCCGAATGCTGTGCAGTTGCAACAGGCGGCACAGAACGCTCAATCGTTGGCACGCGCGGGTTCGCATTTCACCGGCGCGTCGCTAAGCTCGGGCTCCGGCGGCACTGTCACCGGCAATGCGTTCATCGACGGGGATCTTCTGCTTAGCGCCGGCACCGTCACTCTCACCGGTGGCTCCTACGTCTATATCAACGGCAACCTCTGCGTCACGGGCTCCGGCACACTCGCTAATCTCAACACCGGTCAGAATATCGTCGTCGTGTCGGGGATGGTTTCGGTCCAATCGTCGGGCTCGTTCATGACGGCCGCTCAGCAGAATTCGCTGCTGCTGGTCATGGGTCCCGATTCGGGACAGCCAGGCGCTTGTGGGACCACCTACGCAGTCGACCTTGAGTCTGGCGCCGGCGCCGCACCAATCGGCACGATCTTCGCCGGGTCCGGTTCGCTTTACGTCGGAGGGTCATCTGCTCTTAGTGGGGCACTAGACTCCACCAACAACATCTATATTGGTGGAAACCCCGCCTCCAGTTTCACATACGACGCCACTCAAGCGCAGACAACGCTCACCACAGGCACGCTCACGTACACCGCCTACAACGAGTACTAGCGCCATGGCCCTCGCAAAAAATTCGTTGACGGCTTCTGCCGAACCGACCTACACACTCGACGTCGCACTCGAAGGGTTGGCCTCGGCCGGCTATCGTGCGGACGCCGCGACCTGGGCGCGCTTCGTCGACGCCGGACTTTTGCGCCGCTCCACCGGGCCGTCGCCGCATCTCATCTTGATCGGCGTCGCCGATCTCAAAAGATTTCGCGCCATCCTCGATCTCGAACTTCGCCTCGGACAACCGGCATCGCTCGAGAGACTGGCATTTTATCTGTGCGCTACCGGAATGGCCGATGTCCCTGCGACAAAAGTACTCGACTTCATCGAAGCGGGCGTGGCCGCGTTCTTCTCCGCAAGCGAGTGCGAATTGCGCGCGCTGCCGAACGTGCCCGTGCAGATCGGCCTCGACGGCGAACGCGCGCTTGCCAAGCGTCTCGCTGCAAAATTGTTGGAGACGTGCGCTCAGATCGGGCGCAACGATCGCGCCGCCTTGGCTTTCCTCGCCGAGATCGGATGTACGCTGTTCTTGCGAGCAACCTGGCGCAACCGCACGTCTGGCCGCGGTCCGGTGCCTCGCATCGTCACAGATGTGATGCTCGATCCGGAGAGCCTCTACATCTCACCCATGAGCGCCGGGAGGCCGCTAAAATCGACGGCCGCTGAGAGGCTCTTGCCTCCGGCCATGAATATCGCGCACGTGATAGCCGAGCTGCGCCAATCGCTGTTGTTCCGCGCCGCCGATATCATCGCCGCCGCTTCGGATTCCGCGACGGTCGCCGATCGCGTTTGCCCGGGTTTGGCAGGGCCTCAGGCGCCGACGCTCTTGCAGACGCTCGTGCCGCTCCTCGCCGCGGCTTTCGCGCGCATGCGCGCGAGCGGACGGCCGCATATGTGCGAACGCATCGCAAAATCGGCGTGGTCCGAGCCGGAAGCCATGCGCCAAGCGCTGTTGACCCACTGGTCGTAACCTGACCCGATTATTCGATTGTGATAGGACGGCAAGCCGTACTAGGGTGAGCAGCGCTCACCCATTTTTTGGGCAAGCGATGCTTGTCCTAGTACAGGTCACCCTCCTACGGCGAATCATTGGTCGAGGACGAAGATGAGCTCTTCAGTCGTTGGGGTGCCGGCACGTTTGAAGCCGCATTTTTCCAATACGCGAATGGAACCCATGTTGTCTTTCCCAGCGCGCGCATAGATCGGCCGCTCCTTCACCTCAAGTAGATACTCCGCGAGCGCTTTCGTGGCGATGCCTTTTCCCCAATGCCGCTTGTCAATCCAATAGCTGATTTCAGCATAGCCGAAGCGCTGAAAGCTCGAAATGCATCCGACCACTTCTCCGTCAACGACGATGCGTCGTTTTTCGATCGTAGTCATTTTCTCTTGAAGTCTGCACTCGCATCGTAGATCAGGTTAGCGCGCTTGATCGCCGCGAGCGGCACCGGCGTGGCTCCGGCATGCGGATCATCGATGACGACCGCGATCTCATCGGCGGTCACGATGGGTCCGCTGAACTCCACACGGTTCCCTACGGGCTGCGAGGTCACGATCTTCGCCTTGCGGCCGGCAAAGCGGCGGAAATGTGATGCGGTGAAAAGCGGCCTGTCCAATCCGGCCGACGCCACCTCGAGATCGTAATCCGGTGCCGGGTCTGACAGCGCGTCGATGCGCATCGCGATGGACTTGCTCACCGCTTCGCAGAGCTCGGTCGACACGCCGCCCTCGCGGTCGAGCATGATTCGAAGTGAATAGCCGCCGCGCTCGCGCACGACGAGCCGCCTCACGAGCTCGACGCCTGCGAAGTCCGCGACGACGATCTCGACGATGGTCTCGATGCGTTGACGGTCGTCTCGCATAACGTTCACGTTCGTCCTCCAGCCTCACAGCTTCGCGATGCGGATCACAGCGTCGCCAAGCGCCGCGCGGACCGCGCGGGCGATGGGCACCGCCGCCTCCGTGTCGCCGTGGATGCATAGCGTGTCGATGTCGCCGCGCTGCGCGAGCCGGACGGCCTGCCGTGCGGCAAGCTCCGGGTCGTCGAACACCGCGCCGGGCAATGCGCGGGCGCGTAAAGTGCCATCGGTCTCGTACGCTCGATCGCAGAACCCCTCAGCCGCCACTTGCAAACCGGCGGCGCGCCCTGCATCGAGCAGCAGCGATCCGGCCAGGCCCACCAGCACGAGCGAAGCATTGAACGTCGCCACAGCGCCGGCGACCGCGGTCGCTATAGACCAGTCGACGGCAGCATCGTTGTACAGCGCTCCGTGCGGCTTCACATGTCTTAATGATACGTCGCACGTATTCGCAATTTCGCGAAATGCGGTCAACTGACCGATCAGTGCGGCAGCTGCGTCGCCAGGTGATTGCGCGCGCGACCGGCGGCCGAAGTTCGCGCGGTCCGCGTACGACGGATGCGCTCCGACCGATACGCCTCGCGCGGCCGCCGCGAGAACCGTGGCTTCCATTGACGCCGCGTCGCCGGCGTGGCCGCCGCACGCGACGTTGGCGGAAGTGACGAGCGCGAGCAACTCCTCGTCGGAGGCGCGGCCCCTCGGGCCAGGCAGCTCGCCCATATCGCAATTGAGATCGATGTGCGACGCCGGCTTCATCCCTCGACTCCTTCGAAAAAACCCTGCGTCAGGCGCTCCGCAAAGCCGTTGTCGCGCACGGTCGAGGCTTGCGGACCGGCGCCGGTTCCGGATAGCGAGCTGACCCGCTCTGCCAACGCCGCCTCAGACTCTTCTACGCTGACCATCTCGAAGCGCACCCGCGCGCCGGGCCGCAGCTGCGCGACAATGGGCAGATCGGCGTAGATGACGCACGCGGCGACGGCGTAGCCGCCTGTCGTCTGGTGCTCGACGAGCAGCACCATCGGAGCTCCGTCGCTTGCGATCTGCACGCAGCCAGCCGTCACGCCGAACGAAACGATGTCCGACGGCGCGCCGGCCGACCCGTCGCGTCCGCCGTCCAGCATCATCGCCTGGCGGGATGAACGTGCGCTGACCGTATACGTGTTGGAAAGCAGCGACGGCGTGAGGCGGCCGTCAAGTCCGGGCAACACCCGCAGCAATGCGTCGGTCGGCAGTCGCAGACTCGGGAGCCGTCGCCCCACAAGCGAAGCGGTCCGCTTCGCGTCGGGGCCAAGTTCGAACTCGTCGCCTCGCTCGAGAATGCGGCCGCCGAATCCGGAAGTCACGTCGGTGCTCGAACTTCCGAACACCTCGGGCACGCGCAAGCCGCCGTCTAACGCGATGTAGGACCTCAACCCTCGCCGCGCCGCTCCGACCACGATCAAGCTGCCCGCCGGCGCGGCGTGCGCCACCCAGGGCTCGCAGACGCGCTCGCCGATCGCGAGCGGCGCATCCGCCCCGCTCACCGCCACGATGGCATCGGACGAAATCTTCAACGTCGTGCCGGAAAGAGTCGTCTCGATCAGCGCTCGGCCGTCGTCATTGCCAACGAGCCTGTTGGCGGCGCGCGCCGAATACCAATCCGCAGCACCGCACGGCGACACGCCCATCCAGCCTGCGCCGCGACGGCCAAGATCCTGCACGCACGTGAGCATGCCGGCTTCGATAGCGCGCACCGTGCGGCGCGAGGTGAGCCCGTTCTCCACCTTGTTCTTCACGCGATGTCCGCGATCGCATCGGCGAGCCGGTCTCTCGGCTCGAAAATAACGGTGTCGCCGGGGCGCATCAGCGCGGCCGGATCGCGCTCGGGATCGAAGAGCGTGGCGGCAGTGAGCCCCAGGAGCCGCCAGCCGCCGCTTGCAGTTCGCGGATAGACGCCGCACTGTCCGGCAGCGATCGCGACGCTGCCGGCAGGCACGCGCGGACGGGGCGACGTCAAGCGGCGTGCGCCGGCAAACGCTTCAGGCAGACCCAACAAATACGGAAAACCCGCGAGAAAGCCCAAGAACGCGACCCGGTATTCCGGTTGACAGATCAAATCGCGCATGCGCCTCTCGCGCATGCCGAGGTCGTGCGCCGTCTGTTCGAAGTCGATGCCGTTTTGGCCGCCGAAACAAACGCCGAGCGTGATGCGTCGCGCGCGCGGCTGCCGGATTTCCTCCGGTGGCGAAAAATCGATCGCGACCTGGTTCACGGCCTCGCTGACGAGCATTAGTTGCCGCGCCGGCGAAGTCGTCAACGGATCGAATCGCACGAACACCGACCTATACGCCGGCACCACGTCGTGTGCCGCGCTTCCAAGTGCTAAGCGCAATGAGCCGGCTAGCTCCATCGCCTTCACCGCGAGGTCTGCGTTGTCGCCGTCGCCGAGGTCGACCAAGACTCCCAAGTCCCCCAGCGGTCTGAACGAAGTTGTCATCACGATGCGCAGCGTTTCGCCCAGCGGCACCATACTTCCTAACGCATCGGCCGCGCGGCGCATGACCGTCCGTTCAATGCGCAATGGCCGGCGCCAAGTAATTACGCTCACCCGCACCGAACCGCGTCGGCGTCACAATATCGCGAAAGGTTGATGAGCCTTGGCCGACTTCCACTTTTCCCCACGCCCAAACCGCGCGGCTGAAATCCGCTGGCGCGAGTGGGGCGAAGCGCCGTTCGCCGAATCGGCGGAGGAAGCCAAGCCGGTTCTTCTCGCCATTTCCGCTGTGTGGTGCCATTGGTGCCATGTGATGGACGAAACCACGTACTCGACCGACGCCGTGATCGATCTGATCAACGAGCGATTCGTCCCGGTCCGCGTCGACAACGACCGTCGCCCAGATGTGAATGCCCGCTACAATATGGGCGGTTGGCCGACGACCGCGATACTCACCGCCGACGGTGAAATCGTGCATGGCGGAACATATATCCCACCCGACGCGATGCATCGGCTGTTGAGCCAAATCGAGCGCTTTTTCGCCGAGCCCGACAACCGTCTCGAACTCGCCGAACGCGTCGCCGAGGTCAGAGCGGAACGAGCGCGCCGCCCAAAGACCGTGGACTCTGGTCCGATCGACCGCAACACCCCCGCTCTCGTCTTCTCAATGCTGGACGAACATTTCGACGCGGACTATGGCGGCTTTGGAAACGAACAAAAGTTCCCGCAGACCGGCACGCTTCATTTCTTGCTCGATTGGTGGTCGCGGACGCGCGACGAGCGCGCCGAAACCATCGTTGTGAAAACACTGCGCGGCATGGCCGGCGCCGGCATGTACGACCACGTCGAGGGTGGGTTCTACCGATATTCCACCACGCGCGACTACAGCGTGCCGCACTTCGAGAAGATGCTCGAGGATCTCGGCGGACTTCTGCTCGCGTGCGCGCGCGCCGGCGCGGCGTTCGGTCAAGCGGATCTCAGCAGCCTCGCGATCGATGTCAGACGTTATCTCGACGAACACCTATGGCAATCGAAGTTCGGCGCCTACGGCGGCAGCCAGGATGCCGACGAGATCTACTATTCGCTCGATGCGGCCGGAAGGTCTGGACTTGTCGCGCCGTACGTCGATCCTACGATCTATACGTCCTGGAACGCGGAAACCGCGCGAGCGCTGCTGCTTTCGGGACCGCTTCTAGTCCCGTTCGGCGCTGACGCGGCCGAATGGCGCAGTCGCGGATTGACCGTCTTGGAGTCGTTGTGGTCGAATCTGCTTCAAGACGGACTCATGTGCCGTTACTTCGACGGCCGCGGCCACCTTCGGGGCTTGCTCGGCGATCAGGTCTGGTCCGCCTCCGCCGCGCTGGCCGCGCACGCGGTCACCGGTGAGTCGATCTGGCTTGAACGCGCCGTTGACATAATAACGGCATCTGACGAGCTCTTCGATCCCGAAGAAGGCGGTTACCGCGATCGGCCCCCTGGAGGGCGCGAGCCCGGACGTCTATCCAGCGCCGCAATTCCATTCAATGATAACTCCCTCATGGCGCAGACGTTGATCGCGCTTGCCGCCGTGACCGGTGAAGAGAAATGGGACCAGCGCGCTCGCGCGGTGCTCGGTCGGTTTCGCGAAGAGTACCGCCGGTACGAGGTTTTCGCCGCCGGCTATGGCTCGGCCGCGCTTGACGCGTTGGATCCGCCCGACAACGTGATCATCGTCGGCACTCCCGCGGGCACGACGGGGCTGCGCGAAGCGGCGCTGCGCATCACCGCGCCCGCTCTGCGCATCAATTCCATCAATCCTTCGATCGCGTCCGATGCCGCCCGGCTCGAACGGCTTGGATACGTCCCGTCTACGGACGGTGCAGCAGTCGCCTACATTTGCAGAGAGAAGTCGTGCTACGCGCGCACGTCCGACGCTGCCGCATTCAACGACGCTTTAGCTTCACGCCGATAAGCGTCGAACCCACGATCCCCACGAGTGCGAGCGTCGCCGCGATCACCGCGTACGTGGCGCCCCCGTAACCGATGACGGCCGCATAGCGTTGCAACGTCACCAATCCCACTGATATCACCACTGCCGCGCGCCAATGCTTGGCATTGAGGTACGCAAGTGTGGCAGCCGCGCCGAGCAACACGTTGGACAGCAACCCTGATACGGCGTTGGCGCTTGCCCCCTCGGCCAGCCCGGCGCCGATCGCCGACGCGAAGCCGATTGCTGCCCACATCGCGCTGAGGGATGCAGCGATAAAGCGGCCAAGATTCGGATGCGTCCCAGACGGAGGCATGGGCCGCTACATTCCGCGATTGAAAGCCAGTCACATTTATCAAAGATTTAGTTTCGTCGTCGCGAGGATTATTGACGACCGATGCGAGAATCCCGGTCTCTCGATTAATTTTCGATCGGTGATTCGGTTTCATTTTGGAGGCGATGCGGTGCTTCAAGAATTGCGCGCAGAACTGTCACTTTCGGATACGCGTCAAGCCATTCGCGATCGCATGCGCGAATTCTCCGATGATGGAGAGAAGACGCGTAGTCCGCGAGAGAGTGCGGACTTCGCGTGGCGCATCGTGCAAAATGTTTTAGCCGAAGAATTGGCGGAGCTCAATGATGGTCTCGCCGTCGATTCACAACTCACTGAAACCGACCGTTTGGCATTGCCCGACGGAAGCCAAGCCATCGACGTCGCATATCGCAATCTCAAATTTTCTATCGTGCGATCGAAAGATCGACGGACGCTTGCATTGATCGATCCATCCGCCGGACGGCTTCCGATCGAGCGCGTGGGATCGAAGTTGTTCATCGCCGGCGAACCGGTGGCATCGGCGTTGATCGCTGCGATTGAACGCCTCATTCAAAGAGCGACCGCGGGCGTCTTGAGCGAACCGCCAGTCAACCCGCAATATATGACACTCGAAATTTTCACTTCGTCGGCCGCCAAAGTCGAAGCGGCGCTCAATTTGGAGCACGAAAACGGTTTCCGTTTCGTGGAATCCTACAAGAGTAAGAGCTCGCTCAAGCGAGTCTTCCTCTTCGAACGCATCAGCTAGTCCGCCGGCGTCACGTTTTTCACGCCGCGCGCCATCCATGCGCCCGGAATCCGTTGCCCCATGCCGTTCAGCTCCGCGACCACGGCCGGCGGGCTCACGTTGATGAGGAACTGCGCGAGCATGATCAGCAGCGCGATATCGTCGATCGGCCCGAGCAGCGGGATGTCGGAAAAGATGTCGAGCGGCGAAATGATGAGCACGGCCGCCGCCGCGCCCCCGATCTTTAACCACGCCGGCACTCGCGGATCGCGGTACAGCCCCAATAGAAGCTTCGCCATGCGCGGAACGTCTAGCAATATCCGGGCGCGGCTAAATAGACTCACTATGCTCATGCTTCAGTATACCCGCTAGAGCGGCGGAAGTTTCAGTCGAGCGCGACCGGCGAGATCGGATATTCCGCCCATTTGGACAAATGTCGCGGCGCGCATCGCGCCTAACGGCCGCATGGGATTGGGCGGGGGCACCGGCACGACGCTCGGTCTTCGGCAGCTCTGCCGCGCGAACCGCCGAATCAATCGGGGGTCGCTGCGGAGGATGCATCCGCGGGCGGCGATCGCTCGACGAGGAGTCGAAGTCGCGCGCGGTAATATTCAATCCAACATCATAGTGGCTGATGCGTTTGTCTATTGCCATATCGGGACTTTGCGAGGTGCCATGGCCGTCAAGTACGACGCGATCATCATCGGCGGGGGCCACAACGGACTTGTGGCGGCCTGCTATCTCGCGCGCGCCAATTGGAAAGTTCTGGTGCTGGAGCGCCGCTATATCGTCGGCGGCGCATGCGTCACGGAAGAGAACATCTTCCCGGGTTATAAAGTTTCCACGGCCGCCTACGTCAACAGTCTGTTTCGGCCGGAGATCATCCGCGATCTACGGCTCAAAGACTACGGCTACGACATCGTCGAGCGCGACCCGTCATCATTCTCGCCGTTTGCAGACGGACGCTATCTCATGCTCGGCCCCGACCACGAAATGAACGTGCGCGAGATCGGAAAGTTCAGCGCCAAAGACGCGCAGAATTTCCCGAAATACGAGCAGATGTTGGAGCGAGTGGCATCGGTCGTCGAGCCGACGCTCATACTCAAACCCCCGAATCTCGTCCACCCCGGCCTCGGCGACTTGTTGCGCATGGCGCCGATGGGACGCGCCATGCAAAAACTCGGCCCGGCGATGAGCGAAGCCATCGAAGTGCTCACCGGCCCCGCCCGCCCGATCCTCGACCGCTGGTTCGAATCCGAGGAATTGAAGGCGACGCTCGCCACCGACGCGATCATCGGGGCATTCGCATCTCCGTCGATGCCCGGTACGGCATACGTGCTGTTCCACCACGTGATGGGCGAAACCAACGGCAAACGAGGCGTGTGGAGCTACGTGAAAGGCGGCATGGGCGGCCTCACGCAAGCGCTTGCCAAAGCGGCCAAGGATCTCGGCGTCGAGATCCGCACCGAAGCCGAAGTCGCGCGCATCATCATGAAGAACAACGCCGTCACGGGCGTCGCACTGACCAACGGCGATGAATTTCACGCGGCTCGAGTGGCCAGCAATGTGGATTGCCGGCTCACGTTCACGAAATTCATGGATCCGAAAGACTTGCCGCCCGACTTCGCCGCCGCGGTCGACCGGATCGATTACAGCAGCGCGTCCGTCAAGATCAACGTCGCGCTTTCAGCGCTGCCGAATTTCACCGCGTGCCCGGGCAGCGCCGCCGGACCGCAGCATCGCGGCACGATTCACCTTTGCCCGGATCAGGACTTCATCGAGCGCGCATACGACGAGGCGAAGTACGGCGCGATGTCCACGAACCCAATCGTCGAGTGCACCATCCCATCGTCGGTCGATCCAACCGTGGCGCCTCCCGGTCAGCACCTCATGTCGATGTTCTGTCAGTATGCGCCGTACGCGCTCAAGGAAGGCGAGTGGAACGACGCGCGCCGCGGCGAATTCGCTGACCGCTGCTTCAACATCGTCGAACAGCATGCGCCAGGTTTCAAGTCATCGGTGCTCGCAAAACAAGTGCTCACTCCGCTCGACTTGGAAAAGACTTTCAGTCTCACCGGCGGCAACATCTTCCAGGGGTCGATGGGCCTAAACCAGTTGTTCATGTTCCGTCCGGTGCCGGGTTTCGCCGGCTATCGCACACCGGTCAAGGGATTGTTCATCTGCGGCGCGGCCGCGCACCCTGGCGGCGGCGTGATGGGGGCGTCGGGCTGGAACGCAGCGCGCGAGATGCTCAAGGGCTAGCGTTCATCGCCGCTCACCGCTATTTTATGCGGCGGTAGATCCCGTTCTGACGAGCCATAAAGCGATGGTCGACGAGCATTCGCCGCAACGTCGCGAAGTCGGGATGCACTTGCGCTAACGCCGCGTTCAGGTCGTGTTCGGGATAGGTGGCGTCGCGGTCGAATTGATCGGCGAGCCAGCGCAGCACCACGGTTTGTTTGCTGGCGACCACCGGGATGCGCACGAGCCGTCCGTCGCGCACGAACGCGGCAAGCGTCTTGGCCTCGTGTGCGTCCATGTCGGCGACCGCCGCCTGCGGCGGAGGACGCCTGAGAAGCGGCACGACGTCACCTTCGGGCTGCAGCCAGACGGTGTCGAGGCGCCAAACGCGCCCGGTGCCGGCGCGCTGCTCGACGATGATCCCGGCCTGCGCCAGCAAATAGAGATGACGGGTGAGCTTTTCGGGCTGCGTGCTCAATATTTCGGCAAGCGCGGCTTGGCTCCGCGGTTCGAGCGCCAAGAGCCCGACGAGCTTCAGACGCGTTTCGTTGGCGAGCGCCTTCATCGCCGCGGGAACGCCGGCGTTTTCCATCACAGTCCGATTTCCGGAAGGCTACGCATCGGCCAATACCGCGCGCGCCGCGCGATAACCGGGCGACCCGGTGACGCATCCGCCCGGGTGCGCGCCCGACCCACAGAGATACAATCCTTGCAGCGGCGTGCGCGACGCGAAGCGCTTCTCAAATATTTGACCCGGCAAGAGCTCGCCATGGAAGATGTGGCCGCCCGACAGCCCGAAGCGCTGCTCCAAATCGGGCGCCGCGAATATTTGGCGAGCTTCCACCGCGCCGGGCAGATTGGGGGCGAATCGCGCAAGCGAGGCGATGATGCCGTCCGCGGCCATGTTGCGTTGCGCGCTCGTCCATGGACCGTCGCCGCGGTCGTACGGGAAATACTGCGCGAACACCGATAAGAGGTGCTTTCCGGGCGGGGCGATGCTGTCGTCGGTGGGCGATTGCATGTAGCACTCGATCAACGGCGCGCGCGAAACGCTTCCGCCTCGGGCGTCTTCGTACGCCGTCTGCAGATAGCCGATGGAATCGGCGACGTGTATCGTGGCGCTGTGATGCGGCTGCGCATTCGTTCCGGGCCTGCACGTGTAGTCCGGCAACTCGCCCAGCGCGAAATTCACTTTGAGCGCGACGCCGGTGCACGACCAGCCGCGCACGCGCTGCAAGAACGCATCGTCCACTGCATCGGGCGGAGTCAAGTGCAAGAACGTGGTCTTGGGATCGGCGTTTGAGAGCACCGCCGTTGCGAGAAACTCCGTGCCATCTTCGAGCGCCACGCCGTATGCGCGGCCGTCGCGGACCAAGACGTGCGCCGCTCGCGCCGAACAGCGGATCTCGGCCCCCGCCGCCGCTGCCGCCGACGCGATGGCACGCGCGATGGCGCCCATCCCGCCGCGCACGAAACCCCAGGCGCCTTGCACGCCGAGCGCGCGGCCGGCGTTGTGATGCGCCAAGACGTAGCCGGTGCCGGGTGTGCGCGGCCCTGCATACGTGCCGATCAGCCCATCGTTGACGGACTCCGCCTGCAGCACCGGTGTTTCCACGTAGCGCTCGACGAAATCGGCTGCTGAAGCCTCGAACATCGATCGTGAGTCCGCGTCGAATTTTTCAAATGACGGCGCGTCGTCGTTCATCGCGTCGAAGATCAGCCGGCCCAGGCGGCTGCGCTCGGCCTCAAGCGAACGATATCCGTCGACGTCGCGTTTATTGAACGCAGCGATCTCGCGGGCGTTTGCTTCGTCGTCGCGGGTCAAGAGCAGGCTTCGGCCGTCGACGAGCGGCGTGAACGATGCCGCAGCTTTACGATAGGCCGTGTAACCGTGAGACGGCAGATCGAGATCGGAGATGATGTCCGGATGCAACAAGCTGCACACGTACGATGCGGCCGACACCGTCCAGCCCGGCCACGGATGCTCGCTCACCGATGCGCCCCCGATCACTTCGTGGCTTTCGAGCACGCACACGCGCCTGCCGGCGCGCGCCAGATAGGCAGCGGCAACCAACCCGTTGTGTCCGGCGCCGATGATCACGGCATCGTAGTGCATGAGCGGCCCTTCTGCGGCGCATCGCTGCGGCCATTCTCACCAAACTCTCACGCCTGATTCAAGAGTTCCTCACCACCGAACAAGTAAGATAGAGCTATGAGCGCTGACCAATCGACGGTTTCGCAATATCGTCCCACCGGATCCCTGGATCCGGCGTCGGCGCTCTCTCCCTACGCGGGTGCGTGGACCCCGAAGCTCGCCGCCCATCTCCTCCGGCGAGCGGGCTTTGGGGGTTCGTCCGCCGAGATCGATCGCGCTTCCGCCTCGAGCATGAACGCTGCGGTCGACAAGCTCATCAACTTCGGTCCGGACGATCTTCCGCAATCACCGGACGCCGATCTCTCGTACGGCAAGGGTGTTCCTCCGGCAAAGCAGCGCGCGGCGAACATCGCCATGCAGCTCTGGTTTCTCAATCGCTTGCTTCAAACTGCAAATCCGCTGCAGGAGCGCATGGTCGCTTTTTGGAGCAACCACTTCACCAGCGCGGTCGGGGGCGGCGCCACTCCCACCATGCTCGTCAATCAATACGATTTGTTCCGCAAGTTCGCGCTCGGCAAATTCAGCGATCTCACCCATGAAGTAGCGAGCGATCCGGCCATGCTCTACTACCTCAACGGCGCGCAGAACAACAAGAAGCGGCCCAACGAGAATTTCGCGCGCGAGTTGATGGAACTGTTCACGCTCGGCGTCGGCAACTACAGCGAGGACGACGTCCGTGAGAGCGCCCGCGCCTTCACCGGCTGGACGGTGAACCGGGCCACCGGAGAAGCGCGCTTCGTTCCGCGCCTGCACGACGACGGCACGAAGACGTTTCTCGGCCAGACCGGCACCTTCAACGGCGACGACATCATCGACATCATCCTGCGACAACCGGCCGCCGGGCGGTTCGTGGCGCACAAAATTTTGCAAGCGTTCGTCTACGACGACCCGGAACCGGAACTCGTCGCGGCCGCGGCGGATCAGTTCAGTTCCAGCGGCTACGACGTCCGCGCGCTCATGAACACGTTGCTCCGCTCCAACGTCTTCTATTCGCCGCGCGCATATCGCGCGCTGGTCAAGAGCCCCCTCGAAGTCGCGATCGGCACGTTGAAGACGCTCGGCGCAACGGCGGTCATCACGCCCATCGACGGCGCCATCGCCGCCATGGGCCAGATCCCCATGCATCCGCCGAATGTGGCCGGGTGGCCGGGCGGCGCTCAATGGCTCAACCAAAGCACCGTGCTGGCACGCCTCAACTTCGTCAACAGGGTCATCAACATGAATCGGCCAGCCAAAACGGTGGGACCTAATGCAGGCACGACAGGAGCGGCGGCCCCCGGCCCTGCCATGAGCATGGCGTCATCCACCGACTGGCTCGGCGGCGTTGCGATGACCGATGGGGCCGCTGTGGCCGACCGCGTCTTGTGGCTCACCGTGCAAGGCGACGCCACGCTATCGCAACGGGGCGAGGTCATCAGCTATCTGCAGACCGACGGCGTCGGGAATCCCGTCACCCTCAATGGTGAGAATATCGACGAAAAAATCCGCGGGGCGATGAGTTTGGCGATGGCATTGCCGTCGTATCAATTGGCGTAAAGGGAAGACCGACATGGGTTCAAGACGGCAGTTCATCGTTCAAAGCGTCGGCGCGTTCGCGGGCTTTCTTGCGGTCGACTCGATCTTCTCGCGCGCTGCGCGAGCCGCGAGCGGAGTGTACACCGCCGGGTCGTCCGCCGGGCGCTGCTTGGTGGTCGTCAATCTTCAGGGTGGAAACGACGGGCTGAACACCGTGATTCCCTACGCCGACCCCAACTACTATCGCGCCCGCCCATCCATCGGCGTCGCGCAGAGCGAAATTGTGAAACTCGACGCCGACCTCGGCCTGAATCCGAATCTCGCGGACCTCAAAGAGCTGTTCGACGCACAGCGTCTCGCCATTTTGCAAGGCGTTCACTACCCGAACCCCATTCTCTCGCATTTCCGTTCCACCGAGATCTGGCAGACCGCCGCGCCGGACCGCTACGTCACCGACGGCTGGGCGGGCCGCTATCTCGATGATGCGCAACTGCCCGCCAACAATTTGTTCAAGGGCGTCGCCATCGGCCCCGTGCTGCCGAAGATGATGATCGCCGACAAGACCGACGTGCCTGCCATCGCCGATCTCCGCACGTTCGGCTTCAACGGCAAGCGCGACGAACAGCGTCAAGCCGACATGATCCTCAACGGCGCGGCCGATTTGTATCCGTTTGAAAGCCCGTACCTCTCACTCGTGCAGGACGTCGAACACGATGCGCATGCAGCGTCGCTGCAATTGCCGCAACTTGTCGCGGGCTATAAGCCGGCCGTCGAGTTTCCGAAGACGCCGTTCGGTCAGGGCCTCAACCTGATCTCGGCCATCGTCAACGCCGGGCTCGGCACCAAAGTATTCTATATCAGCTTGGGCTCGTTCGACACGCACGTCAATCAGCGCCAGCGACAGGACTCGCTGCTCGCACAATTCGCGGGAGGCATGAAAGCGTTTTATGCCGATCTCGCCGTGCACAAATCCGACGACCGCGTCGTCACCATGACCTTTTCTGAATTCGGGCGACGAGTGGAAGAGAATGCGAACCGCGGCACCGATCACGGAACGGCGGCACCGATGTTCATCGTCGGTGGCGGCGTGAAGGGCGGGGTCTACGGCGATCATCCCAGCCTCACCGATCTCGATTTCGGGAATCTCAAGTGGCATACCGACTTCCGGTCGGTCTACGCGACGCTGCTCGAGCGCTGGCTCGGCGTATCGTCCACACCCGTGTTGGGGAGCGCGTTCCCCACGCTCTCGTTCGTCTCATGATTACTGTAGTAGGGCAAGCATCGCTTGCCCATAGGAAAGGATACTGTCAACTTATGGAGCGCAAAGGATTTCTGACGGCCGCGATCGGCGTCGCGGCGGCCATGGCGGCCACAGGTATAGCGGCCGCTGCCGCGCCGTCGGTTGGGGTGCCGCCGCCGGTTGTCACGCCGCCGCCGGGCCAACCGCAACCGCGACCCACCTCATCTGGCTGGGAGCGCGGTCAAAACCACAGCAACCGCAACATCACTCGGATTCGCAAACATCTGGAGCGCGTCATCGACGAACTCCAACACGACGAGCACGACTACGGTGGCCACCGCGAAACCGCGCTCGATCTGCTGCAGCAAGCCCGCACACAGATGCTGGCGGCCGAAGATTACGAATCGAAACACCCGGAACCACAATCCACCACGCGCCCTATTTAGGGCAACTCATATGAGCTGCGGATCACACCGGCCGCAGCTCATTTCTATTTCCAGTCAGCGTCTTCCGGAGGTAAGTATCGCAACCGGCGCGCACAAGTCGCCATGCGATTCCTCACTCGAACGTTCGCCTTCAGTGCGGCGCTGGCGTTCACGATGTTCACCGGCTGCTCCAACAGTGCAGCGATCTCGCCGAAACTGTCGACGCCAAACGATCACGTGCAGCGCCGGCAACCCAAAGCCGGCTACCACGGTGCGAGCTATAATGCTTGCCCGTCCACTGGCATTCTCGTATACGTAGCCGACGACAACGACAACTCAATCAACATCTTCGCCGGCGATCTTGCCGGACAGGGCCCGTGCGGGATTATCAGCGGATCGACAAGCCCGCAAGCGTTGTCGGTGAAGTCGGGAAATCTATATGTGCCGTATGGCCCTCCATTTCCAAGTGTCAAGGCGTTCCATAGAGGTGACACGGCTCCGTTCAGAGTCTATATCGACCGAACGTGCGGCGACGAAGTTCCGGGTGACGCGACGGTCTCCGATGACGGCTTCGTCTTCGCGTCGAATTACTTCGGCCGCGATTGCTCGTCAGGGTCGATCTCCGTTTGGAAGAAGTCAACCGGAGCTTTTGTGGGCAACTACCCGAACGCGGACGGGCATATTATCTACACCTTGACAATCCAAAAAGACGGCACCGTCTATTTCGTCGACGACAGTCCCGCTCTGTCGGTGGGCAAATGCGTGAAAGGCGTGTGCGGCTCGTTCACCAACACGGACGCGATATTCAGGGGCCCCGGCGGCATACGTTCGGTTGGCGACGAGCACATCGTGCTCGATGATCCGGGCGGCTCAGGCGGCGGTCGGGCTCTAACCTACACTCCGCCGTCATTCGGCAGCCCCTCCGGCAGTTGCTCGTTCGGCGGCCATGCGCCGAGTGGAATCGACCTGAACTTCTCGCAACATCATATCTTCGTCGTCGATACGTTTCGTGGGGTCGTGAGTGAATTCAAGTATCCAGCAGGCGGCGGCCACGGCCATCCATGCGTCCTGAGCGGCACCGTTTCGACATCGGGCGGCGACCCGGTGGGCGTCGCCGTCGACCGGCCGGAGCCGCTCTGAACTGTGCCTTTTGATTGTAGGAGGGCAAGCATCGCTTGCCCAGTTTTTGGGTGAGCGTTGCTCACCCTAGTACTAGGGCAAGCATCGCTTTCCCCGTTTTTTTTTGGCCGGCAATAAAGGCCGGCCCCACAGATCAGTCGTCTTCTTTGAGGGCGGCGCTTGCGCGCCACGCAGTGTCCACGAGTGAGTCGAGCATGGTGGCCGCCGCTGCCAGTTGCGTCGCGGTCAGTTTGATCAGGGCCGCTTGCGCGTCGGCCGGCGGATTTGAAGCCATCGCTCCGCGCTTTGCGAGCTCGTAGAGCGGAACGACTTGAGCATTGGTGTTAGCGAGGTAGCGGCCGATTTCGGCCAGCGGCACATCGGACAACGTCGCAGCCGGACCCACAAGCGGAATGACATCGGCCGCTGAAATATGATCGTCCACAAATCTCTCTTCGTAGTCGGCGTGAAACGTCCGGCTCGCCGTATAGCCCGCAGGATTGGGATAGTCGCCCCACCCGTTGAAATGCACGGTGATATGCAGCGGTTGGCTGCCGTCGCCGACGAAGTGTGCGAATAGGCCGATATCGTGGACGGCGAGTCAAGCGCGCTCGGGCTTCTCGTCTGCCGGCGCGATCCGCCAAAGCGCAAGATCGGCGCGTACTTGTTCGTAACCTTCGAGCATCGCGTAAGGCACAAAACCGACGTTGTATGCGTCGACGGACTTCGGTGCTTGCCATAACGTCTTGATGAAGTCGTCGCGCGTCGCCGGCAGCGCGTCTAGCGAGACCACGCCGGCCACCAACCCGTCATCGCCGACGTCGAGATAATGATCGGTGGACCATTCGCGTGCCCATGCGCGATCGGAGCCGGAACCGATCTTCAGACGATCCTCTTCCGTCTGCAGATAGACGATTTCGTCTTTGGCCTCCTTGGTCTGCATGAATGCCGGAAGATCGGAAGGCATGTGCGCCACCGCCGCGGTGCCGATGATCATGTGGCCTTTGAGACCCCACGCCTGCGCGGCGCCGGCGGAACAGATGATGATCGCGACAATCGCAGTCGCGCTCGCAATGTATGATCGCTTCATGACGTCCTTCCACAACGCGAGGCCCTGAACCGTGGCGTGGCCGTTCGCGTACGGAAAGCATGAAACCCGCGGCGCCGCGGGTTTCATGGATGAATGAATGATGATGCCGTGCGGTCAGTCTTTTTTCTCGACCTCGGTGTCGTGCGCGGCAACACCGCGCATCGGATTGTTCGGGCAGCGCCGGCATGCGTATGCCGCCAAATGCCGGAAAACGGGCCGGCTCACTTCGCGCCGCGCGGTCAAACGAAAACGTGTGTACGCGTCGTCGAAAGCGGCCTCGATGCCCGCTCCTTCACCATCGAATAGATCACGCGTGAAGTGCTCGCAGCAAGCCGAGCACATCGTATCGGTCTTGAACAACGGGCATTGGATTTGCGAATCGCCGTGCTCGCCGAAACGATTCCATGCGTCCGGCGACGGTTTTTCCTGTGTGTTCAACAGGCCTTCGAGAAGTTGGTCGACTGCGTCTTGCATGGTATTAGGACTAGGCCGGCAGTGATTTTGTGACGGTTCAGATAACTGAAGCGGCGCAATGGATGACGATATCGCTGTGGTGGGCCAACTAGCCGGTCCAGGTACTTACCGCTGCACGGCTTGCGGACGCGAAACGCAAGAGTACGCGTTGTCGTTCGAAATCGAAGCCTGCCCATGTGGTAATATGTCATATCGCCGCGTGGACTAGAGGCGTTTATGGCGTACCGCTGGCGAATGCACGATCGCGGATCCGGTCCGGCCGTACTTTTGTTACATGCATTCCCGTTCGACGCGAGGATGTGGGACGCGCAAGTAGAGGCGTTATCCACGTCACACCGCGTGATCTCAGTCGATATGCCGGGATTCGGCGGTGCGCCCCCGTGGATCGACGCGCCGAGCTTAGACGCGTGGGCTCTCGATCTGCTCGCCCAATTGCGAATTCAAGGCGTGACAGGCGCGACGATCGCGGGCTGCTCGCTCGGAGGTTATCTCGCCTTTGCCATCCACCGGGCGGCGCCCGACTTCATACGAGGCCTTGCGCTGGTCGACTCCCGCGCCGTGCCGGACACGGCGGAGCGCAGAGCGGCGCGTCTCGCCGACGCCGCACGTGTGGCTCGCGAAGGCCCGGCATTTTTCATAAACGCCGCTCGCGAGGATTTGGCCATTGAGCTCGGGGCATATCCTGCGGCGCTCGCGTCCGCAACGGCGATGCTCGACGATGCGACCGGCGATGGCATCGTCGGCGCTTTGGTCGCCATGGCCGGGCGGCCGGATGCGGGGCCGCAGTTGAAACCGCTAGAGGTACCCGTCACCGTGATCCGCGGTGAGCGCGATCCAATCGTCGGTGCGGACGAGGCTCGCGCGATGGCGGCGGAAATTCCCGGTGCGACGTTCACTGAAATTGAAGGCGCCGCCCATATCCCCACATTCGCGCGGCCCAGCAGCGTAACCGATGCTCTCTTCTCGTTATTGGCGCGCACCAAGTAACGATCGACTTCGTTGTGTCACGAATCGACGCGCTTGCCATTCTTGTATATCCACGGCATGGCTTCGGCGGATGCGTATGCCTCCCAGCCGGCAGTCTTGCGGCCGCCAAACGATGCGAGAATGCGCACGCCGCATGCGGCCTTCTCCTTTCCGAAGCCCGGCAGTGCGAGCAGCCGGTCGAATAGTTCGGGCGCCTTCGTCACCTTTTCCCAGACGCGTTCGCCGCGGTTGCCGTAGTCGTCGGCGATGATTCGGCATAGCTGCTGCACCCGCTTCGCCATCATTCCCGGAAAGCGATGGATAGCGGGCTTCTCGCGGAAGGCCTTATCGAGATCAACCGGACGCATGGACGCGATCTTGCGCGCGTCGAGATGGCCGATCCGCTCTCGCAAGACGAACGGCCCAGCCAAGGCTTTTTGCGAAGGCACTTGCTGCTCCAGACACAGACCGATCAGCAGCGCGGTGCCGCTCCCGGCGAGCAGCGCGTTGGCTTTTTCGTTAGCCGTGAACGGATAGTTCGGTTTGCGCATAGCGGAGCTTTAGAGAAGACGCTGCGCCGACCTTTTGTTCAAGAGGCAACGCGTGCGTCTCTCGACAATCCTTCGAAAATCGGAGGGTCAAGTGATGAACCGAAAACTTCGTCCGTTGTCGCTGGTGGCGTTGGCCGTAGTTTTGGCATCCTGCGACCACCTCACCACCGGTGCCGTGCCACATCCTGCCGGCGCATCCGGTCAAGACAAATCGCTCGTTCGTTATTCCGCTCCGTCCGGGCCGTCGCGCCGGGTCGCCAGCGTGCGCGCGAATTGCGGCGCAGTGCCCGATGGATTCGCGCGATGTTTTTCGCTCGTGCGGACCGACGCGTTCGCCAGGACTTTTCCCGACCAGTCGGGGTATGGGCCGAGCGACTTGCAGGCGGCCTATAAGCTGCCGTCGGTCACCGCGGGCTCTGGTCAAACCGTCGCAGTCGTCGATGCATACGACGATTCGACGGCGGAATCCGATCTGCAGATCTATCGCAGTCATTTCAGTCTGCCGGATTGCACGACGGCGAACGGATGTTTTTCGAAAGTGAACCAACGCGGCGATCCGCAGCCGCTGCCTGGCCAAGACTCCGGCTGGGCCGCCGAGATCTCACTCGATCTCGACATGGTATCCGCCGTCTGCCCCAATTGCCATATCTTGCTTGTCGAAGCAGACGACGCGTCGAACAAGAGTCTCGGCAAGTCGGTGGACACAGCCGCGAGGCTCGGCGCCAATGCGATCAGCACGAGCTTCGGATCTTCGGAGATCGGAAGCAGGATGTTTGAAAGACACTACTTCCACCCCGGTCATATGATCACGGCAAGCATCGGCGACAACGGCGTGAACGTCTCGTTTCCGGGATCTTCGCCTGACGTCACGGCAGTGGGCGGCACAACGCTCATACGCGCGCACAACCGGCGCGGATGGACGGACGCGATCTGGAGTGGAGTCAGCCCGCAATGCAGCGCTGTGTACCCAAAACCTTCGTGGCAAGTGAACACGGGATGCGCGATGCGAGCGTCGGGCGACGTCGGCGCAGTGGCGGATCCGAACACCGGTGTCACGGTCGTCTTTCGGAATCAGTTCGCCGTGTTCGGCGGCACGAGCGTATCGAGTCCGATCATCGCAGGCGTGTACGCGCTTGCGGGAAACTCGAGCACGCTTCATTTTGGCCAGCACAGTTATAACAATCTCAAGGATCTCTTCACCGTGCGCGGCTTCACGAGCCATTCATGTGCGAACGCCTGCCGGGATAGTCAAGGCTATACAGGTTCCACCGGCAACGGAACCCCTCACGGCGTGGGGGCGTTCTGACGTGACGATGTTGTTTTTCATAATCATTTCACCGCGCGTACGTACCATCTGCCAATGAATAGAATATATTGGGCAGCGCTGCTCATGCTGACGTTTGGTTCGGCGGCTTGCACGCCGGGCGCCGTCAGCGCTCCTGCAGGTGCCGGCATATCCGGCAAAGCCACTATCATCCACGTCAGCCTGATCAAGTACGCGAAGCAGTCGTCGCCGTACGGCGAGGTCGCCGGTTATAGCCCGAACGTGGTCACCATCCAGCACGGCTCGACCGTGCAGTTCGTCAACGACGACACTTTCTCGCACACGGCCAGCAGCGTCGGCACGAGCGGGTTCCCAAGCGGCGATCCGTTCTCGAACTCGGCGCTCACGCAAAGCGGCAAGGATCTTGCCGACGCAAATTGGTCGAGCGGGAGCCTGCAAGGCAACACCGCGTCGCAGACGTTCTCGGCGAACACGCCGGGCACGTACTACTTCGGATGCTTCTATCACTACGCCACGCCGATGCGCGGAGTCATCGTAGTCCAATGACCGCACGTTCGACGCTCGCCGCCATGCTCGCCGTCGCCTTCCTCGCCGCGCTTTCCGCCCGACCGGCGCAGGCGGTCCCGATTTTCGCCGAGCGCTACGGGTTTTCGTGCGCGCAATGCCACACCGCGGTTCCGGATCTCAACGCATTTGGAAACGCGTTCCGCAAGGCCGGCTACCGGTTGCCGAAAGTCCCCACGCACCACGACTTCCCGTTCGCGATCCGCTTCCAAAACACGTGGACCAAGGATCTACTGCCGTCACAGACTCGGCGATTCAACAATCTGCTCGTGCTCATCAGCACCTCGAACTTCGGGCACAACGACGAATACTCGTATTTCACCCGCTATCTCTTCGGCAGCCAAGGTGCGGCAGGCAGCCTCTATTACTTGTTCGGCCAACACGTCGACGATCGCGGCCGCATCGCGCGGCTCGGCCTGTTCGGCCTCGAAACCATCGATCAAGTCACGCAGCGCAACGACACGATCACCGCGCCGATCGCCTACACTGAAAGCGTCGGCCATAGCAGCGCGAACTTCACCACGCCTCGGCTCGGCGCCATGATCGGCGAGCGCAATAACTCGGAAGACTGGTCGCTTGTCGTCGCTTTCGACGAGTACCACGGCGCGGCGTACGGGGCGCCCGCACCGCCGTCCGATCTTGCGCAGTCGTTCACGCGTCCGGAGTTGTTCGGCACCGCAACATTTCAACTCGATCCGAGCCTGAAAGTCGGTGTCCTCGGCCTCGATGGTGAGCGCACGTTCATCTCGCGCACGAACGCGACCACCTTCGACAATATCTACTATCGAGACGGTGTGCAAGCCGAATGGTCGTCCGACCGGTTCGACCTCACAGCGCAGCAGCTTTGGGGGCGCGACCAGAATTCCGACGGCTTCGGCACCCCGGCCGGTTTCAGCGGCGGCTTCTTGAACCTGAAATACCGGCCCACCCGGCATTCATATTTGGCTCTCCGCTACGACGCGGCGGCCAACCCCTTCTCCACGCGCGACCTCACCATGTACGGGGTCTTCGCGCCCACGATCCATTCGCGTTTTGTCCTTGAACAGGTTCGCCCGCTCGGGCGGCCGGGCGCAACTCCGGTCACGTCGGCCCAAATTCTGTTCGCGGTCCCGTTCGTAAAAAAGTGATGCCGGGGCGGATGGCCAATTCATCCGCGCGGCACCGTCTGTCTAAAGGGAAGAGGACCGCCGCTTCGTCATTTTCATTGCTCGTGGCCGCTCTTGTAGTCGGCTCGAAGCCGACGGCGGCTGGAGAACGCCCATGCTGCCTGCTTTGATCTTAGCCGCGGCTCTCACCGCTTCGGACCCCATACGCGAGGTCGTCTATAAAGTTTCGTACACCCACAGGCTCGATGCCAACCAGGAGACGTACGGAGGACAGGTATCCGACGACGCCGGGCACGTGCACCAGAATCCGCCGTTCAATTCGAAAGAGGGCGTCACGAGCGACAACGGCACGGTGACCATCGACGTGATGCAGGTCGCGGGTGACACGCTCGGCATTCGCCTCGTCGAGCACTGGGATGGCAGCACGCCATCCAACACGTACTTCGGCAACGTGGGCGCCGACGGATCGGTAAATTTTTCGAATCCTCAAGTCACCGATGTATCCCGTACGATCTTGGGGTTCTTCTCACCAGGATTCCTCGGCGGACGGTACGTCGATAAAGGCATAACGTGGACGCAGACCGCATCTGGTTCGGGTCTCGACGTCAATTCGACGTTTACGATCGGCGACGTCGATGGGCCGATCGCGTCGGTCGCCGAGACCACGATCATCAAGAGCAGCAACGTGCGTTCCATGGACACGCTGACGAAAGGTTCGATCACGTACAAGGCCACGAAGCTCGTGCCGATCTCGGGGCAGATCCAATCGCTCGCGTACCGGTCCGACGCTGAGACAAGCACCGATGTGACCACCATCATCCACTTCGACCGCGTGTCCGACACGCTCGATTCAACTCCGTGACGCCGGACCGGGGAGAAAGCTCTTCGTGATATTCGCACTCATCGCCGCGGCCGCCATAAGTGCTCCCACGCCGCAGCCGCTTCGCGAAGTGGTTTATCACGTCTCGTACGTGCGCCACACGAACTCCACGGCCGGCAACGGCGACAGCGACCACGGCACCGTGACCGTGGACGTCATGGCGGTGTCGCACAACGCGCTTGGCCTCAAGGTCACCGAACGCTGGTCGAAGAGCCCGACGGCTCTGGTCGCGCTCGGCACGGTGGAACCCACAGGGAGCGTGGTTTTCGCCGCCGGTGCGCTCAAAGACGTCACGTACCAACTGCTGCCGTATTTCGCGCCGCAGCTCGTTCCGCCGCAGCCGCTCGAACCCGGAGTCGCCTGGACCGTGAAGGATGACCGCAAGACGCTGACTGCGAGAACTTCGTATTCAGTGCTGTCAGTCCAAGGCACCAGCGTGACGATCAGCGTCAAGCAGACCGTGGCCGTGCACGATGCCACCCACTCGCAGATCACGTCGAGCGGAACGGTTGTATACGAACCGCGGCTATTGGTACCGCTTTCGGGCGACATCACCAAACGGTTGTCGTTGCAGATCAGCGGCGCGCCGCAAACCGTCTTGCTCTCGCTTCATTTCGCCCGCTCGTCCGACACTCGCGACCCACAATAGGCCTTGTACTAGGGCAAGCATCGCTTGCCCAATTGGGTGAGCGTTGCTCACCCTAGTACAGGTTGGTCAACCTAGTACAGAGGGAATACTACGCCATCGCTTTTGCCAGCACGATCAGCGACCGGTCGTAGCGATAGACGACGCCCATATGGCCGTCGTCATATTCCTCGTGGATGTAGCGGACTCCGAGCGCGTCGAAACGGCTGCACATGATGCGCGCGCCGAGGTGGAGATTCCATTCGTCTTTCAGACCCGCGTCGAGGAAGATGGCTTTCATCGACCGCAGCGCCGAGGCGTGAAGGGGCGCCATCTGCACCGGATCTTCTGCAATCCAGCGTTCCCACACGTCGGCTCGGATCTCGCCGGTCTTCTCGTCCATCGGCAGGTCGAACCCGTACGGCGACTCTGCGTTGGGAGAATAGCACGCGGCCATTGCGAGCATCATCAAGGTCATCGTCGCGTCGTGAAGCTTTTTCGGCATCGCGTCGAACGCGCGCAGAAATTCCGTGACCCCGCCATATTTCTCCAACTGCATGAAGAACTTCGGGAAATCGGGTTTGAAGCAGTGCTCGAAATAGCAGTCACCCGAGTGCGATCCGAAGGCGCCGAAAACATCCGGATGCCGCATGGCGAGGCGCATCGCACCATAGCCGCCGCTCGACTTGCCGCTGACGGCGCGGTGAGCGCGGCCTTTCATCGTGCGCAACCGGTCGTCCACCAGCGGCACGAGTTCGTCGACGACGTAGTCTTCGTAACGCCCGACTGCGGGCGAATTGAGATACTGGCTGCCGCCGTAACGAGTGAAGCAATCCGGCATGACGACAATAGCAGGGAGCATCAAACCGGATCCGATGAGCCGGTCTAGCCTGCGGTCCATGGACTCGGCAAATGGATCGAAATTGAGGAGCATCCGCCCCGTGCCCGTGAAGCCGGGTAGGAAAAAAATGACCGGATACCTTGCGCTGCCTGCATCGTAGCCTGGCGGCAGATAACAACACGTATCCCGCTGATGCGGATCGTGAAGGGCGTTGCCTTTCAGCACATCCGACGAATGCTTCAGGATTTCGATCCGGCCATGGTCGCTCATGCGCGCTTCTGTTCTCGCGCAGGGCGGCGATGTCATTGAACGACGTGCGGGTGCGCGGAGACTAGGGGTCCTGCGTCAATCGCCTTGCAAGGCGCGCAGGCGCCGCAGATAGTTCATGCTGATCGTGCTTTGGACAAGTGACACCGGCAGAGCGCGGTCGCGCAAGTAATGCGTGAGCCGCCGCTGCACCCAGCCGGGGAGGTCGTCCGAATGATACCAACGCGTGCCGTTTGCGCAGCCGATGACGAGTCCGAGCATCGCGCCCAAGACAAGACTTAGCGCGAAGAAAAGGTCGAGGCGCGAGTAGTCGCTCGCATCGTATAAGAAGTATGGGAGCGCGCCGACGAACACGCCGATCGCACCGCCGCCGATCGCAAGTGCGATGGAAATGGCAAGCACGTACATGCCATGCAGGCCCTGCACCGGCTTGAAGCGTCCGATCGCCGAGCGATTCCGTACCGGTCTTGGCCGCACGCGCCTTGCTCCAGTTACTTCCCGATTTTCAAGGTCTTCAGATACTCCGCGCCGAGCTTGTATTGCGCGGCTTCGGCGTCCTGGCCGGTCTTCGCGTGATTGGTGTGATATTTGCGCAGCATGGACATGCCGACGGTCACGACCTCTTCAGGTGGTCCGCTCAGCGCGACCTGCCGCGACCAAAGATAGCCGGCGACGAGACCGGCCACGATTCCGAGAGCCTGCGACAAGACGAATTTGAAGTCGCCCGATGTCGGATCCGCGTTGTTTCCATAGAAGAGTCCGCCGAGCATCGCGCCTAACATCGCACCGATGAGCAGCGACACCACAAACGGCGCCGCGATCTGCAGCCAACGAATATTCTTCGTGGTCTGCACGATAGTGCTCGGGTCGGCCAATTCTATGCTCTTTTTCACGTGTCTATAGCCTCTCGCTCGGATTGGTACTCTGTTTAAGGAATATCGGCTATTTCGGGCTCTCAGCCTCGCCGTGGGCCTGTCGGTGTGACGCACGCCACACTCAAAGGAGCTACCGATGTGCCGCCGTAATCCGCCTCGTATGATTCAGCGCGAACGCATGGTCGAGTCGCTCCTCGATCTCGTGAAAATCGACAGCCAGTCCAAAGAGGAACTGCCTGTTGCACAGCGGCTCATGAGCGATCTGCAAGCCATCGGCGCCGATGTCAGAATCGACGACGCGGGAAGCAAGGTCGGCGGCAATTCGGGCAACGTCATCGCCAGATTTGCGGGCACCAAGCCCGACGCGCCACCGCTGCTGCTCTCTGCTCATATGGACACGGTCCCGCCGGGCAGAGGGGTGAAGCCTGTCCGCATGAGCGACCGAATCAAGACCGACGGAACCACCGTTCTAGGCGGCGATGATAAGAGCGGCGTGGCCGTCATCCTCGAAGTGCTGCGCGCACTGAAAGAGAACGCGGTGCCGCACGGCGACATCGAAGTCGCCTTCTCGATCTGTGAAGAGATCGGTTTGCTCGGCGCGAAAAATCTCGACGTCGCCGCGTTGCGAGCGCGGGAAGCCATCGTGCTCGACGCCACCCACGCGTCGTTTTGCTTCACGCAGGCGCCGTCGGCCGACCACTTCGAGTTCACCGTGCACGGACTGGAAGCGCATGCCGGCCTCGCACCGGAGACCGGCATTTCGGCGGTGCGCGTCGCAGCCGAAGCGATCGCGGCCATGCCGCTCGGCCGCATCGATGCGTTGACCACGAGCAACATCGTGATCGTATCCGGCGGCGCGGCCACCAACGTCGTGCCAAACGAATGCGTCGTTCGCGGCGAAGCGCGCTCGCTCGACGACGCGACCTTGGACAAGACAACAGCCGCCATCAGGCTGTGCTTTCAAGAAGCCGCAGCTCGCGCGACCGCGACCGTCGACGGCAAGGTCCAACGCGCGTGGATCGAAGAGCGAAGCGGGCGCGACTACGAGAGCATGCATGTGCCCGACTCGGATCCGTTGGTCCGCGGTCTGCTGGCCGCCGCGGCTGCGGCCGGAACCGCGGTCACCACCGCCAGCATCGGCGGCGGTTGCGACGCGAACGTCTTCAACCGGCGCGGCATCAGAGCGGTGAATTTCGGGACCGGCATGCGCGATATCCACACCGTCAACGAGTGGCTCGATCTCGCGGACTTCTACACGTGCGCCGATGTCGTGCTGGAGTTCGTGCGCGCGCGCGCTTCCTAAGACAGGCCGCATCGCCGCGGCGACAGAAAGTCCCCCGTTATGGCCCTTTATCGCCAATTTTCGCTCAGCAGCACGCCGGTGGTTTTCGGGCTACTTGCGGCATTTGTCGTGTTATTTCTCGTGGCGTTTTTCGGCATTGGCGGACAGTTTCTCGCTGCATTGGTCTGGTCGCCAACACTGACGTGGATTCAGAGCCTTCAGCTCTGGCAGCCGTTCACGTTTCCATTCGTCCATCTCGGATTTTGGCCGCTGTTCTCCGATGGTCTCGTCCTCTTCTTCTTCGGCGGTTCGCTCGAGCGCGCGTGGGGGAGCCGCCGTTTCGCCTTCTTCTTTTTCGCAAGCGGCATCGTCGCCGGTCTCGTGATCATGCTCATCAGCCCGCTGAGCGCGGCGCCGCCGTTCTTCGGGATGATCGGCGGCTTCATCGCGGTCGTGGTGGCATTCGCAGCGCTCAATCCGACCGCGACGGTTTACCTCTTCCTCTTCCCGCTGCAAGCGCGTTGGCTCGCGCTGCTTGTGGTCGCCTATGAATTCTTCGCCAACTTCATGCGCTACGGCTCGGTCGGTCAAGCCGCCGCCGTCATCGCCGGAGTTTCGACGTTCTCATGGGCGTTTGCCACGTACCGGCCGAGTTTTGCAATCCCAAGCGGCAAAGGCCCGAGCTTTCGAGAGCGGTTCGACCGATGGCAGCAGCGCCGGCGGATGCGTTCGTGGCAGCGTCGTGTGTCGCGAATCGACAAACCCGAGGACCTGTTCAAACGCTGAGCGTCGTCCTTCCGTAATTCTGCTTGACATTGTCCCTCATTTCTAATTATATTTAATTACTATGACTGCGAGAGCAGAACAATCCACGCTAACCTTGATCAAAACCGCCCCTTTATCGGGCAGCGGTCCGCTTTATATGCAAGTCGCGGACGCCATCGGATCGCTCATCACCGGCGGAAAACTCAGGAGCGGGGCGGTCATGCCTCGCGTCCGCGACTTGGCGGGGCAATTGCGCGTCAGTATCGTCACCGCGGCTCATGCGTATCGCGTGCTCGGCGAACGCGGCCGGCTCGCCGGACGCCCCGGTGTGGGCACGTTTGTGGCCGAACCGCCTGCACGGCCGGTAGACCCTCCGGCGCCCGACGCCCAAAGCCTCATCTGGCAAGATTCATTCATCCGTCCGCGCGCGCAGACGAACCTCAGCCACATCTATCGCTTGCCTCACGCGTGCAGCAACGCTCAGTTTTCTTTCTTCAGCGTTCCGTCGTACGCGGGTGAGATGCTCGCACCGTCGCGGCGCGCCATGCGGCGCATTGCCTTGGATTCCGAGTTCAGCGCGGTACACCCCACCGACACGCAGGGCGCACCCGATCTGCGCGCAGCCATAGCCGCGTTTCTCCACGATGAGGGCATTGAAGCGGGTGCGGATCGTGTGCTCGTCACCAACAGCCACGAAGAGACGCTCGTGCTCACGCTGCTCGCGTTCTGCCATGAGGGCGACGTGGTGGCGATGGAAGATCCAAGTCAATTCTGTCTTGTCGATGCAGTGCGGCTGCGCAATCTGCGCATGGTCGGGATTCCCATGGACGGTAAGGGCATGCGCACCGACGTGCTTGAAGCGGCCGCCGCGCGCGAGCCGATACGGCTTGTCGTCACCACGCCGCGTGCGCACAACCCCACCGGCTTGGAGCTCCACCCCGCGCGGCGCGAGCATCTCATGGAGCTTGCGGCCAAGCACAATTGGCTCATCTTCGAGTGCGATCCGTTCGCGCCGCTCAACTATCGCGGCCGCCCGCAAATGCCGCTCTTCACCGCCGATCGCGATGGGCGTGTCATCTACGCTCGACCGGTGTCGCGCGGACTATTGATGAACATGGGCGCTACCCTGGCCACCGGACGCGTGCTCGAGCAGTTGGTCCAAGCAAAAGACGTCATCGATCGCGGGTCCGACGTGTTTCTTCAATTAGTGCTGCGCCGTCTGTTCGAGGCCGGTTCCATCGCGCGGCAAGAATCGCAGATGCGACGTCAATGGGCGGATCAGCTCACCGCCATGCTCGGCGCGCTCGAGCGGAACATGCCGCACACCGTGCATTGGACCCGGCCGCGCGCCGGCGGATCGGTTTGGGTCACGATGCCGGATGGCTGTTCGGGCGAGGCCCTTCTCGCGCGCGCGCTGGAAAAGAGCATCTCCTTCATCCCTGGCCGGGCGTTTTCGGTCACCGACCGCCACGAGCGATCATTCCGCCTTGCCATCGGCACGCTGTCGCCGGCGCAGATCATGGAGGGCATCAAGCGTCTCGGCGCGGTGGTCGCCGGATATCTGGTTGAAGCAGGTCGAAGCCGCCCGCGTGTGCCCATCGCAAAGGTTTCATGACCAGACCTCCCGACCGGCGGCACGCCGCACTATGGTGGACGGCCACGGCGATCGTGGCCGTCATCATGTTCATTCTCGCCACCAACGACACGGTGTACAATCTCACGTCGCCGGCAACGCTCTATCTCCACGTGCTGCTGCGGAAGACCTATAGCGTCGTCGCCTTCGCCCTCATGGGTTGGATCGCGGCCCGCGCGGCCTTGGCAAGCGGATGGCGCACGTCGCCGCTGACGATCGCCTGGTGGCTGGCTGGATTCAGCCTTGCGATTGAAATCAGGCAGGCGGTGATGCCACCCGACGAGGGCATTGCGTGGCACGCATTCGACGTCGCGTGTGGATGGTTTGGCGGCTGGCTGGGCGCTCTCGCCGCCCGCCGCCGCCACGTTCTGTAGGAGGGCAAGCATCGCTTGCCCTTCGTAAAAAAATGGGTGAGCGCTGCTCACCCTCCTACAATGGAGCACATGCGAAAGCGATGCTTGCCCTAGTACGCTACTTGGTGGCTTTGACGACTTCTTCCAACTTCGCGCGATCGAGGCGCACCACGCGGCCGCGACGCAATTCGATCGCACCGAGATCCTCGAGGTGCGACAACGCGCGACTACCCATGTCGCGCACGGTGCCGACTCGCGCCGCCAAGTCCGACTGCGTGATCCGTTCCACGCCGCCGACGCCGCGCGCCATGCCTTCATCGGGCGATGCATAGTCGAGCAGCACGCGCGCGATGCGCGTCAGCACGCGGCCGAACGCGAGATTGCCCGCAGCGCCCGAAAGTCGCCGCTGGCGCTGAGCAAAGAAGCGCGCGCATCCCGCCGCTGCATCGGGACTGCGCTGGATGAATTGCCGCACGAATGCCGCCGGCAGTTCGACCGTGTCCACATCGCCTCGCGCGATCACCGTGACCTCGGCCGTACCTTCGTCGAAAACCGCTGCTTCGTTGAACATGGAGTACGGCGAGACATCGTAGAGCACGATTTCTCGGTCCTCATCGGTCGCGCGCGTCACTTCTACGATGCCGCGGCGGACTATGCCCAGTTCGGGCCAGTTCGTGCCTTCGGCGACGATCACCATGCGATCGTGATACGTGCGCTCTTTGGCGACGCGATCGATTTCGCGCAACAGATCTTTGGGCACGCCGCGGAACATGGTGCAACGGCGCAAGAAGCCGACGCGTGGAGAATCGCCGCTCAACGAAGGGTCGGGCAGGCGCGTGAGCCGCATGAGCCAGCGTCCGTCGCCCTGGTTGCGCACATCCCAAAGGGTTATGCCGCCGCGCTCGAGTTCAAGCGAGCCGCGTAAGGCCTTCGGCTCGTGGTCGTTGACGAACTCCACGAATTGGCCGGCGGTCAGCCGGTCAAATGAGGCAAGCATACGATCGTGCCGTTCCCACGTGGGGAACTGTCGCAGATCGATGCGTTCGATCGGTTCGGGCGAGGTGCCATTTCCGGTCATCAGGTCAGGTGCGTTTCGCAGCCCGGGCCGACATTCCCCGCCGTCACCACGCAAACGCGCCGATCGCCGGCCAGCGGTCATCGGGCGTGCCGCGCCAATCGAAAAACATTTCGCCGATGGCGCCCGCGCGTTTGGCGGCGGCAAGCGACCATCCGATTTCGTCGGGTGACGGCACGCCGGTCCCGCCGAGATCGTCGCTTTGTCCGGCGACGTTGACCGGCACGTCGCGGCCCGCGAGCTGTTTGGTGAGCATGACCGCGCCCACGACCGCGCTCTTCACGCCACCCTTCGCATAAACGTGATGCGAAGTCTCATAGAAATAGTGCCAATACTCCATCGGTTGCAGAACGCTCGCGTACGGCGCAATCCTCGCGTAGGGATATTCCGCGTTTGTCCAATGCGTCAGACGCGGCGAAACGACCGTGGCGATCACGAGATAGTGCCGCCCGGCGGCCTGCCGCACCTGATGGATGAAGTCCACCATGCCTTGCTTCGCCGCGGTGCCGTCGCCCATATAGTCGTCGCCGTTTTCGATGTCAAGCGCAGATCCGCTGAAACCGTGGCCGGCAGGCGTGCGGTAGCGCGCGATGGCGATCGCTTCCGCGATTTCCGGCGTCGCCGCTCGTCGCGGCACTTCCCACGCGAGCAGACGAATGTGCGCGGAAGCGGATGCGTCGATGAACTGGTCGAGCCACGCGCGCGCGCCGGGGTTGCTCGCTTCAAAGAACGAGCCGTACGCAAGACGCAGCTCGATGTTGCGAATGCCTGCCGTCGCCGCCTTCTTTATCACGGCGTCGATATCGTACGTGGGATAGCCGTGCTCGGGATCAGCCGCATCCGGCGTGAAGAACAAGAACATGCCCTTGCCCGAAATCGAAGCGAGCGATGTCAACGGCATTTCACGCGTCGTCTCGACGGCGTTCGATAGAACGTGCAACGGACCGCTTGTCGACGACAACGCGATGACGGCGTATCGATAACGGTGGCCCGGCCACACGTCGCCGTCGTGATAGGCATGCGCATTCGCGGAAAGCGAGGCCACCAGCCGCCCCACCGCGGCGTGGCTTTCGCGCCGGTATACCTTGAACGCGGTGACCGCGACGGAATCGTTCAGCGGCGTCCAACCCACGTTCACGAGATGCGGACCGATGGTTTGCGCGACGCACGCGAACGAGGCTGCATCGTCCGCCGGCGCGGCGAGCTGCAGTGTCGCGGTCCGATTTTGCGGATTCTGCGGTTTGGCCGTCACCGTGACCGGTTTGCTCGTCTCAAGCGTCACCAAAGTCGCCGGATCCATGTACGTCCATCGAACTTGATCTAGCTTTTCGCCCGCTGAAGCCGACCATGCGACTTGAGCGTGGACGAGCGGCAGATCGGCGCCGTTTGCGTCAGCGTAGCGCCCTTGTACGAGCGCCGTCCACGATCCGTCGGGAGTGAGCCGCCACGCGGAGCTCATGATGCGAAACGAATTCGGCGCGGGCGGCGGCCCGGGCGTTGGGGTCCAATCGGCCTGCGACCGCCTCGGCCGAAGATCACTTATCGCAACGCCAGCGATCAACACGCACGCGAAGGCAAACAGAATCGTGCGGACTATGCGAGCGTTCACGATGACCTGAAAAGTTCTCGAATTCTTCGGCAGCTGCTTGCGATGAAAGCCGCACGACCGTCAAACCGGAAGGGGGCGCTCACCGTCTTACTGGTCGAAGGAAAGCTCGTCGTGCTGTATGCTCGTTTCGCGCAAGCCATGTCTACGGTGGCCGCGGCCCTCATGGTCGGGGCCGCCGCTTTTGCAAGCGTTGCGCCCTCGCCTTCTCCTTCACCCGGCGCGTCGCCTAGCGCCGTGTCGGTCGAGAGCATCATCGACCTGATCACGCATCGCAATCCCGGCCTGAGCTCGTACCAGGCGCACGCACGGCTGGACTTGCGCCAGTTGAATTTTCCTTGGCTTCATCCCGTGCTCGACGGCACTGAATATTATGCGGATACCGGTTTCACGTCGCTCGATTTCCCGCACACGCCGTCATACCTGAAGGGCATCACAAAAGTCGAGGGCACCGTTTTTTCTGCGCACAAATGGCAGCGCTGCTACAATATCTCGGTCACGGCATTGCCAGAAGCATACGTGCTGCACATGGAACCGAAGATACGAGGCGAGGTCTCGAGCGTCGATGTGACGGTCGGACGCAGCGACGGCCAACTGCAGCGCTTCGACTGGTACTACCACGACGCCGGCGACCACATCTCCCTCGAGCAGTACTATGGCATCGTCTACGGTTACAGCATCGTGGAGTCGCAGAGTTCGGAGATCGCGCGCAAGCACATCCGCGCGAAAGGCCAAGCGACGTTCGACACGTTCCAATTCAACGTCGCCGTGCCTTCCCCGACACCCACGCCGTCGAACCCGCTGCATCAATGCGATAACTAACGCTTTACGTAGTGTAGCAACCGTACTAGGGCAAGCATCGCTTGCCCATTCCAAAAAAACGGGGCAAGCGATGCTTGCCCTCCTACAGAGAATACGTTCAAATCGACCACTCCCACGGGTTCCACCATTGCGAGCCGACGTGACCCGGCTTGTAGTTCTGCAAGTCCGAATTGGCCACGGTCACGTATTGCTCGAACCATAAGAAGATGACCGGCACTTGGTCGGTGAGGACCTCCTGCACGGTCGCATAGGCCGCCTTGCGCTTCGACTCGTCGTTCACGGACAACGCGGTTTTTTCCGCGGCATCGAGTTGAGCGCTGCAGAAATGGTAGACGTTCCACCCATTCGGCGGAGCGTTGTCGCACTCGAAGAGCACCGCGTCATCGGGATCCGAACCGTTGCCCCAGCTTTCGAAGATCGCATCGAAGCTGCCAGACTGCTCGATCCCATGTTCGCCCATCGGCGCGTACAGCAAGTCGGAGGGGTAGTCTTTGATCTCGACTTCGACGCCGACTTCCTTCCATTCTCGTTGAATGACCTCTTGTGCGGCGTCAACGGTGGCCGCGCCGTTGTAACCTGTGAACAGCAGCGACAACGGCTTCCCGTTCTTGTGCCGGATGCCGTCCGGACCGAGCGGCCAGCCGGCTTCGTCCAAGAGCGCGGCGGCGCGCCGGGGATCGTAGGCGTAGCGGGTCACGTGGTCGTCGTGCGCCCAAAGAAATGGGGGCTGATCGCTGTCGGCCGGGATGTCGACGCCGTGCGTGACCTTTTTGATCAGCTCAGCCTTGTCCGTCGCATAGGCGAGCGCGCGTCGCACTCGCACGTCGTCGAGTGGCGGGTTGCCCCCGTTGAAGCCGATGTCTGCGAACCGGGTGTACGGCGTTTCATAGAGGGTCGTGCCGGCGATCGCGCCGAGCATGGGGACTTGCGCTTCCGACGCGCGGTAGTACATGTCGATCTCGTGGGTCTTGATCTGCGTCAAGAGCGTGTTGTCGTTTGGAACGATGCGATACTCGATCTCTTTCAGCTTGGGTGCGCCACGGAAGTACTGCGGATTGGCGACGAACTTGATCTCGACGTCTTTCTCGTACGACGCCACGCGAAATGGGCCGGTGCCGATCGGATGATTGTTGAAATCCGCATGGTTGATGTCGGCCATCTGTCCGAGCAGATGCTTCGGCAAGATGCAGTACGACGTGCTCGAAAGCGTGAAAAACGTGCGAATGAATGGCGCGTACGATTTGGTCAGGTGAACGACGACCGTAGATTTGTCTGGTTCGTCGATGCGCGAGACGAGCTCGTAGCCGGCCCTGCTTGGCACGAAATTCTTCTTGTTCATCACGGCTCGCCACGTGAAGGCAACGTCGTCGGCGGTGAACGGCGCACCGTCCTGCCATTTCACGCCGTGCCGCAAGTGATACGTTATCGTCAGCCCGTCTCGGCTGATCCCTCCGTTGCTCAATGACGGCACGGTCTCGACGAGGTCAGGCACCAGTTGGCTGTGGTCGTCGAGCGTGATGAGAAAGCTCGCCCATAACATGGCCAGATCCGTGTCGATGCCCTGCGTACCGACGACGGGATTCAAATTGTCCGGCACGAGGCGGGCGCCGATGCGAAGCACGCCGGGAATCGTCCACGGATTGGGGTTCGCGCCGCCGGGAGACGAGCTCTCCATGCTGGGCCCGACCCGCGTGCAACCGGCCGAAAATGTTGCGGCGCAAAGAATCGCCGAAAATATCACAGCGAACCGTTTTTTCAACGCCGTTCTCCACCGGTGGTGCGCCTGCCGCGCGCCGAACAACCCCGCATCTGTTCGGAATGCCGCCGGAAGCTTCCCGTACGATTCAACGTCGGCTGGAATGACGGCTCTAATAGACGAGGGTACGATTGGAACGATGGCCGAAGTCGCGAGCACGTGATCTCCAAATTACGGGCTCATGGGAGGCTTTGCCGCATGTCTGTGTCTGCAATCAGCCGCATCATCGCTGCGCTGTTCGTCGTGCTTTCGTGCTGCTTCACGGCAGCCATCGCGGGAACGACCGGCGGCATTTCCGGAAGGGTGTCGGACGCGCACGCAGCGCCGGTTGCCGGCGTCAAAGTGACCGTTTCGTCGCCGTCGCAAATCGCGTCGGCGGTCAGCGATAGCAAAGGCTTTTTCTCCGTCCTCAATCTCACGCCCGACACGTATACGATCACGGCGAGCAAGGACGGCTTCGACACGACGCAGCTCTCCGGCATCACCGTGCAGGCCGATCAGACCGCAACCGCCGGCATCGCCATGCGGCCCACGGTGAAAGTGCTCACCACGGTCACCACGACGGCGGTCGCGAGCGTTGTGAATCGATCGGTCACCGGCGATCTGTATGCGGTGAACGCGCAGGCGATCAACGGCTATCAGGGCGCGGCCGGCGGTGCGGAGACGCTGTACAGTCAAAACGGAGTCGTGGGATCGCTGCCGGGCGTGGTCCGCGCGGTCGGCACCGGCGGCGGCTACTCGGGCAACGGCAGCCTGAGCGTACGCGGCGGCTCCAACGATCAGATCGGCTTCGAACTCGAAGGCATCCCGCTGAATCGCGGGTTTGATTCTGCGAACGCAACATCGTTCATAACCAATGGGCTCGGCAGTCTCGAAGTCTACACCGGCGGCGCGCCGGCCGACTCCGGCAGGTCCATGGCGGGCTTCATCAACGAGGTGATGCATCGCGGCACGTATCCCGGCGGCGGCGACCTCACGATCGTCAACGGATTCCCCACGTACAACCACACGTTCACCGCCGACATGTACGGCGGCACGCCCGACCGGCGGTTCACGTACTACGTCTCGACGCTCGGCTCGAATGCGGACTACAGCCAATCGAATCGGGCAAATCTCGACAACGAAACGTTGAATATCAAGGCGAACGATCCGGGCTGCCTTGCGTTCAACACGGAAGTCGTGGCCAATACCGATACGACGATTGAGGACCCGATCACGCTCGACTGCTCCAAGGCGCACGCGCTGAACATCCCGATCTCGCAGCACATGTTTCAATCGCTCGCCAATCCGTCGGCTGCCGAGCGCGACACCGTGATCAACCTCCACGAGTCCATCGCGCACGATGGGCTCAACGACGACCTGCAGGCGATGTGGGTCGGCGGCAGCACCGGCAATCCGTTCCCCTATTCCGGCACGCAGATCGATCCCGTGCTCTACGCCGAAGGCACCGGCGGCAGCACCGACTCGAGAGGCAACTTCCTGTGGCCCACAGGCACGCCCTACACTGGCGCGTTGAATCACACGTACAATCCGAATGCGTTCAGCGCGCTCACCTGGCCGTCGTCGGGCAATTCGCAAGGGCCGATCCCGAAGGACTACCTCGATAGCGAAGCCACCGACTACGGCATAAACAAGCTCAGCTATACGCGCGCGTTCACGTCGTCTTCGTTCCTGCGCCTGTACGCTTACGCGCTGTACTCGGCGTGGAATTTCGACGAAGCCACCAATGGCTTTGTCGGCGATTCATACTACCAATTGCACGATCACGCCACAGGCTACACGCTGAACTACCAAAACCAAGTGAATCAGCAGCACCTGTTGCGGTTGGACCTCGACTACAGCAAGGACCTCACCCTGCGCTACAACTACGCGCCCAACTTCGCACAGGACGGATTCTGGGTGCAATGCGGCACCACGCTCACCGATCCGAATGGCGACACCTTAGGGAATACTCCGCTCGGCGCTTGCGATCCGGTGAGTAACCCAAACGTCTTGCAAAAAGGCAGCCCGTTCGCGTACTGGAATTCGTTGCCGCTCGTGAGCACCGACGCTGCCGTCGCCGATTCGTGGCGGCCCAGCGACAAGTGGCTGTTCGACATCGGTGCGCGCATCGACAAGTTTCATATCCCCCTCACCGCATTGCAAGTGACCGGAGCGAATGGCATCGCGGAACTTTCACAGAACAACGCCGGATTCTGCTTGCACGGATACGCCTACGCATTGGGCGAGCCGTGCAACGGATTCCTCACCGAAGAAGTCAACGACGGCGTCCTCGCCGCAAGCGCACTGCCTGGCGCGGGCAAATGGACGAACGTCTCCGGCTCGCTCGACTACAACGAGTTCAGCCCACGCTTCGGCGTGACGTTCACCGCGTCGCCGACAAACGTTCTTCGATTCTCGGTTGGCCGGTATGTCGAGCCGCCGGCCACCGCGTACATCGAGTACATCGGCGCCCCGCATTTCGGCGCTACCGACACCGCTTCGGTGCTCAACAACTTCTATGACGGTCTCGGCTTCACGGCTGTGCACAACGTGCAGCCGCAGGACAGCACCAATTTCGACCTGTCGTTCGAACACGAATTCGCGGGCGGCTGGTCTGCGAAAGTGACGCCGTATGCGCGGAACACGCGCGGCCAAATCCTAAGCTTGCCGGTCGTGCCCAGCAATCCGACATTCGTGACGGGCTACAACTTCGGGTCCGCTCGCATCAAAGGCTCGGAGTTTTTGATCAGCAAACAGCGCACCACGCCGAACGGCTGGTCGGCCATCGTTTCCGCTACCCTGACCGACTCCAAGATCCACTTCGACCGCACGCTCGGCGGCCAGAGTTTCATCGACGTCATCAACTCGTCGATCGGCGCGTATAATCAACAATACGGAACGCACTTCGCGAAACTGGACCCGAACGGCTATTACTCGCCGTCGATCACGCAATCGCCAGGTTCCACGTCGCCGTCGTACGACGTGCGCTGGGTAGCGAACATCAATCTCGATTACCGGTTGAACGGCTGGGATTTCGCGCCGACGTTCACGTATCAGTCGGGCAATCCGTACGGCGATCCGCTGTCGTTCCCCGACGTTCACTGTCAACCCGACGGCACTCCATCGGCACCTGGCTGCATTCCGCTTCCGGACCAATCCTTGACTCCGCTCGCCAACGGTCCGGATCCATACACCCACACGTTTGACCAGCCCGGATCCCTGAAAGGGCCGTCGTGGCTGTCCATGAACATGGCCGTTTCGCACGATCTCGGGCGCAACATCAAAGGCAGCTTCCTCGTCACGAACATCTTCACCGTCGTGCACAATCACGGGTACCCGTGGGAATTCCCGTCGAGCGCGCAAGTGCTCGCGTACGGCGACAACTCGTTCTACACATTCCCGCTCGGCATGAGCCTCGACACCGGTTTCCCCACGCATACTGGCTACTACGGCGATAACTACCACGCGTATGTGCCGGCATCGCTCAACAGCGCACCCGAGTTCGTGTTCAGCATCTCCACACGATTGTAGGAGGGCAAGCATCGCTTGCCCACTTTTTCTACGCGCGTACTAGGGAAACCGTACTAGGGCAAGCATCGCTTGCCCATTTTTTGAGTGAGCGATGCTCACCCTAGTACGGAATGGCGGCCATGAACTGCCGGCGAATCTCTGCCGCTTCGCGTAAGTGCGCGGCCGACGGCGGACCTTGCGACAAGCCGAGCGTACCCATCAACGTCGTGATCCGCTCGCGCAGACCGTCGGGAACCGCGAGATCGTCTTCGGAATTGATAGGGTGCGATGTCAGCGCCCGATACGCATCGGAGTCTTGCAAACCTTTTTGGTCCATCGCGTTCAACTTGACGTCGATGGCCGACAGCTCATCATCCAATTCGCGCTCGATCTCGTGGCGCGCCGCGTATTCTGCCGGAGTCCAATGCGCGCGCGGATCCGATCTCACCTGGAACGTGCGCCATAAAGCGTGACCGTCGACCATGATGCGCACTGAGTACGCGCCCGCTAAAACGTCGGGCCCGTCGGCCGGTCCGCTATTCCAGTCGCGCGCCGACTTCCATTTCACCGGTCCGTCTTCCGCGAGATCCCACGAGACGCGGTTGACGCCGGCGACGTTCGTACCGACGACGTGCGCCACAACGCGACTACTCCGGTCCGCAAACTCAAGTGTCGGGGGTGCGGCAAGCGGCTCACGCAGGAAGTACGACACGATTGCGCCCGCCGGCGGATTCTCGCCGGCGAACTCCCCTGCCGTCGCGCAGCATTCACCGGCCTGGTTGCCGTAGCCGTTCGACCACCAGCGCCAGAACGAATACGCCGTGCGCGGCTGGAACAGATAATCCCCGGCGGACTGTGCACGCCGCAACGATTGGATCGGCGCGAGATCGTCGAGTATCCAGATTCCGCGGCCGTGAGTCGCCACGATCAGGTCGTTCGCAACCGGCTGGACGCGCAGGTCGCGCGCGGCGGTCGTGGACATATCCAATCGCAGCGAGCGCCAATCCGCACCGTGATCGAGCGACACCCATACGCCCTGTTCTAGACCCAGATACAATACGTCGGGGTTGCGTGGATCTTGGCGCACAGCGTGCGCGTATTGCAGCATCGGCAATCCGGAGGATAGCGAGTGCCAGGTGGCGCCGTAATCGCGCGTTTCGTAGACGTACGGCGCCTGATCGCCCATGAAATGTCTGTCTACGACCGCGAAGGCGGTCGACGCGGACCATGGCGACGCTTCAACGCAGGCCACGCGGCCATATTCGCCGACCCCTTTCATCGTGACGTCGCTCCATGTCTTTCCACCGTCGCGTGTGAGCTGCACGAGACCATCGTCCGTGCCGACCCATATCACACTTGGATCGCGCGGCGACGGCGCGATGTCCAAGATCGTGTCGTAGAATTCGGCGCCGGAAACATCCAGGCTCACCGGGCCGCCCGCTTGCTGCTGATGCGCCGGATCGTCGCGCGTGAGATCCGGACTGATGGCCAACCAATGCCGGCCGCGGTCGACGGTCTTGAATACGACGTTGCCGCCGAAGAACGCCGCATACGGTTCGCGCGCCGAGAACGCGACCGGCGCCTCCCAATTGAAACGGTACCCGTGGTCTGCTAACGCCGATCCATTGGTGTCGCGAAGCGACGGAGACACATCGAAGTTCTGCCCTGAGGACAGGTCGACAATGCCCAGCTGGCCATTGAGCGTGCTCACACCGACGTTCCACACCAGCGACGCGTCGCGCGGATCGGGCCACACCCACGACCCGTCGCCATCGTTGCCGACATCTCGCCAGTCGGCGTTGAGAATGCCGAGCGGATTCAAGCTGTCCGACGGCCCGCAATACGCGTCGTTGTCCTGCAGCCCGCCGCAGACGTGGTATGGATTTTGCAGATCGTATCCGATATGGTAGAACTGGCCGCGCGGATAGTTATAGCGCTCGTCCCACGTCTTGCCGCCGTCGAGCGAAATGGGTGAGCCGCCGTCGGAAGCTTCGATCATCCGCAATCCGCCGCTCGCGATCCACATGTCGTGGTGATCCTGATGCGCCGCGCCGGTGAGTTCGTGGAAGTGACGGCCGCCGTCGTTGCTTTCCATGAGATTCTCCGACATCGCGAAGACGTGATCGGCGTTCGCCGGATCCACCGCGATCCGGCTCATGTAGAACGGCCGTTGATTCACTTCGCTGTCGCTGCTCACGAGCGTCCAGGTGGCGCCTGCGTCCTCGGACCGCCAGAGCACACCGGCTTTGGATTGAATCACCGCATAGACGCGACGCGCGTCGGATGGCGCGACCGCTACTCCGATGCGACCCAGCGGCCCGGTCGGAAATCCCCCGCCGGCGACCTGCGACCACGTGCGGCCTTCATCGGTGGATCTGTAGAGGCCATCGTCGGCGCCGCCGCTGTCAAATGTCCAAGGCTTGCGCCGAAACTGCCACGCCGCCGCGAACACGACCCGCGAATCGCGTGCGTTCCACGCCATGTCGGCGATGCCACTGCTCGGCCCGACGTACAGCGTCTTACTCCACGTCGCCCCACCGTCTGAGCTTCGATATACGCCGCGCTCCGCAGAGTCCTTGAACGTGTCGCCGAGTGCGCCCACCAGCACCGTATGGGAATCGTGCGCGTCGACCAAGATGCGCGTGATGACGAACGACCCGCTCAAGCCCATGTGCTGCCATGTATCGCCGCCGTTTCGCGAACGCCACACGCCGTCGCCATAAGATGCGTCGTTGCGCGGATTGCCCTCGCCGGTTCCGGCCCACACGATTCTATTGTCGCTCGCCGCAACCGTCACCGCGCCGATCGAAGCGACGGGCTGATGCGCCCAGACGTCTTCCCAGGACATCCCACCGTTGCGCGTGCGGAATAGGCCGCCGCCCGCGACGCCCGCGTAATACAGGAACGGATCGCGATCGGAACCCGCGACAGCCACCATGCGTCCGCCGGAAATCGCGGGTCCGATCGATCGCCAGTGGAGCCCGGATAGTGGTGCAGAATTCGCGACCAGTACTAGGGCAAGCATCGCTTGCCCTATCGCCAATATTGCGGCGATCATCGGCAACCGGGCCGGCCTTTACGGCAGGCAGGGTGAGCGTTGCTCACCCTCCTACTCTCCCATGGCGGCGAGATAGTTGCGGTCGAATGATTCGAGAAGACCTTCTTGATTGCCGTATGGACCCGGCGTGTAGGCGCGCGACGAGATTCCCGCTTGCGACAATTCGCAGACGTGCCAGTCCTGGCGGTTGGTCATATCCCAAAACTCGATCGCATCGCTTGGATCGAATTCCGGCCTCGCCATCGTTTCGGGATCGAAGAGCCATTCGCACGACACGAGCGTGCGGTCGTGCGACAACGGCGTGAGGTAGTGCACCATGACGTAGTCGGGATGGAGGCTCAACAGCATGGTCGGAAAAATCGTATAGTAGTACACGCGCTCGATGTCGTCGGCCGCAACATCGCCCACCGGCGGCCGCGCGGTGTGTCCGGAGACCGTCATGCTGCCGTGAGTACCCGGCTCGCGAAACGTCATGAAGCCACCCTGGAAATCGCCCTCGGACAGATCGTTGCGGCCGCTGTCCGACGGCGAAAGCCTGTCGAGCGCGGGGTGGATCAGCGGACAGTGATAGCATTCCGAATAGTTTTGGAAGATGAGCTTCCAATTCGAGCGCAGATCGTAGTCGATGCGTTTTGCGGCCCGCAAGCGGCCGATGGTCCACTGCGGCCAGCGGCGAAGAACTTGCGCAAAGACCTGCTCGAAAGGCGTCGGCGTCGCCGCCAGATTGACGAACAGAAAACCTTCCCACTGCGCGAGGTTCGCTTGTTTGAGCGGATACGACGACCGGTCAAAACCTTCGACCGTCTGCATGTTGCGCGCGGCCAGCAGCGCCCCGTCCAAACCGTACGTCCACGCGTGATACGGGCACATGATGGAGCCGCCGAACGTACCCTTCTGCTCCTCGCACATGCGCGTGCCGCGATGACGGCAGACATTGAAATGTGCGCGCACTCCACCATCGGTGCCGCGCACGATGATCAAGCTCTCGCCGAACATCTCGGCCAAGAAATAGTCGCCGGCGTTAGGTATCTGTTCGGCGCGCCCGACACACAGCCATCGCTTCGTGAAGATGCGTTCCGTCTCGCGAGCGAATATGTCGGCCGATGCGTAGTAACGCTGCGGCATCGTGGACGCACCCGCGCGGACGGCGGATTTTTGGTAGACGGCCATGTCACCGCTCCTTATGAGGATAGGTTGTTTTTGGACGTTACTACTTCTTCTTTAGGCTATATCTCCCTTGTGCCTAATGTTTATGCGTCAAATCTGCGCCGTAGTACTTCTTTGATAGGCGGGATAGCGTGCCGTCGCGCAACATATTCGAAATCGCATCGTCGATCGCCGCGAGCAAGGGCTCCGGCGAATTTTCGGAGTGCCTGTCCAGCGCGATCGCATCATCTTCGTAAAAGACCGTCTGATCGATGATCCGCAGTGGCGCGCCAGCTGCGATGGCCGCGCTCGCGGTCGGCATGGCCGTGAGCACCGCGTCCAGGCGTTTGCCGTTGCCCAATTCAAGGTCTTGCAGCGCGAGTTCGTCGGTGACGTATTGGACAGGCTTGACCTTCGCCGGCCGGCGGACGAGAATCGGTTCTATGTCACCCGGAAGTTCGGCCTTGAGATACGCCAAGTATGTCGTTGCGATACCCACTCCTACCCGCGCGCCCGCCAATTGCGCCACATTCGAGACGGTGCTGTCCTTGTGCACGACAAACGCGGCGGGCACGAAATAGTATGGCGCGGTGAGCAACAACGTTTTCTTCCGCTCGGTGGTCACCGCCATGGAATCGACGTTGACATCCCAGCGATTGTGCCAATTGCCTGCGGTCACCACATCGTAGTTGCTGTCCTCAAATCGCGGAACAACTCCAAGTCGTCTCGCTACTTCCCGCGCGACGTCCACGTCGAAGCCTACCCAGTTGCCGTCGATTTTGAGGAAGGACTGCGGCGCGTAGTTACCGTCCGTCGAGACGACCAAGGTGTGACGCTGCTTCACCGCTGCGAGAAGGTCCGGAGGTCCCGCGATCGAGGTTGGATCCGAATGCTTGACGCACGCGGTCAGGGTCATGCACAACGCTAAACAAGCGCAAAGACGTTTCATGAAGTTATGCTACGAGTAATCGCCGTTCCTGACCTGGAAATCGTCGCTGATACTCTGAGCCTCTTAATACAGCATAGCTTTTGCGCGCGCGTCGAAGAACTCCGGGTCAGGTTCCCACAGATCGTCTAATTCCGCAGAGCTATCTTCGATGGCGTCGAGCAGATCCGGCCGAGCCAGCATCGGATCGAGATCGCGGTAGTGCCATTCGCTTGGATGCATAGCGCGGAGCTCGGTGATGAGCGATAGAGCGAGGACACTCGGCAAAGCCGAGTGCATGTCGCCGACGACGAAACGGACGCCGTGGCATTTCACGCCGTGATGCCGATGACGCGCTTCGTCGGGAGTGAACTCGACCGCTTCGTAGGTGAGACCCGGCAGCTCGTACTTGGCAAGTGCTTGCGCCAAACGCGGGCCGTCCATCCACGGCGCGCCGATGACGTGAAACGGCGTGGGTGTGCCACGCCCGACCGAGACGTTGGTTCCCTCCAGCAATCCGATGCCGGGATACAGCGTCGCGGCCTCAAGGTCGCGGATGTTCGGCGACGGATTGATCCAACTCTGACCACAATTGTCGAACCAATAAGAGCGCTGCCAGCCCGCCATCGTGACGACGCGCAGGTCTGCGCCGATATCGCGCTCGATGTTGAACAGCCGGCTCAATTCTCCGACCGTCATGCCGTGTCGCAACGGCAGCGGATGGTACGCGGTCAAAGACTCGCACGCCGCATCGCTGGACGGACCTTCCACGTCGAAGCCGCCGATGGGGTTAGGCCGATCCAGCACGAACATCTGCACTTCGTTCTCGGCGCACGCTTCAAGGGCGTAGCCCAACGTGGAGATATACGTATAGAAGCGCGCGCCGACGTCTTGGATGTCGTAGAGGAGCACGTCGATGTTGTGCAATTGCTCCGGCGACGGCGCCGTGCGTTTGCCGAACAAACTATAGACCGGAAGTTGCGTGATTTCGTCGCGCGAGTCGTCGAGCCGCTCGTCGCGCGTGCCGTCGAGGCCGTGCTCCGGCGCGAACAGCACGTCCAATTGAACTTCGGGATTCGCCGCAAGCGCATCGATTGTGCGGGTTCCGTCGAGAAGCCGGCCCGTGTGGTTGGTGATAAGCGCTACGCGCCGGTTTTGGAGCACGCTGAAGTCGTCGGCGGCCAATACATCGATGCCGTTGCGCACCGGGCCGAACGAAGCGATGTCGTCCATCATGGACAGGCGTTTTCCGCCCACTTTCGCGCCGACCTCTTTGGGCCGCCCGTGGAGGTCGGACTTGGGTGCCGAAGAACCCATACCATATGGAACTAGGTCAGCGGGTCCGTACCAAGCGTACGCTCGACCTCGGCGCTGAGGGCCGAGTGGAAAAAGGCACCGTTGGGGTGCTCGAAAGCGAAAATAATAGTCCGTATATGCCATATCTCGTGCGGTTTGAGCAAGGAACGTACGCGTTCCAAGACGGAGAAATCGAAGAAGCGGACGAGCCGTCGCCCGAGGGGATGAAAAACGGCTGAAACCCTTGCGCTGCGGGCGCAGGCGGCTGGTTTCACAAAAGGCAAACTACAGCCTACTATGCGACTTTTACTTGTTGAAGACGATCCGAGCCTCTCCTCCTCGCTGCGACGAGCGCTCGAGGCGCAAAAGTTCGCCGTCACCACGGCCGGCGATGGAGATCTTGGGCTCGACGAATTGTGCGGCAACGATTATCAGCTTGCTATACTCGACGTGCTGCTTCCCAAACGTGACGGCTTCTCAGTTTGTCAAGAGGCGCGCAAACAAGGCATCACCACTCCCATCCTCATGTTGACCGCGCGCGACGCCGTCACCGATCGCGTGGCTGGGTTGAACAGCGGCGCCGACGATTATCTCGCAAAACCGTTCGCGTTTCCCGAACTGCTCGCACGCGTGCACGCGCTATTGCGCCGCCCGCACCAAGATCTAAAACCTCGCGTCATCACCGTCGGCGAACTTTCGGTAGACGTGCTGCGCCACCAAGCGCTCAAGCGCGGACGCACCGTCCAACTCACGAAGACCGAATACCGGCTTTTGCTCTACTTGCTCGAGAACGCGAGCATCGTCCTCACTAAAGACGCGATACTCGATCGCCTGTGGGGCGCCGAGCATGGCGGCAACAGCAACATCCTCGAAGTCTATATCAAGATGCTTCGCCGCAAGCTCGACGATCCAGGCTCCGCCTCGTTCGTGCGCACAGTTCGCGGCGTCGGGTACACCGTCGACAAACCGTGAAGAACGTCACCACTCCTCACGCGGACGTCCGCAAGGCTCGCTTGCGGCTCACGTTCGCGTACGGCGGCATTCTCGTGCTGCTGCAGGTGGTCTTTTCCATCGTCGTCTACGCGCTGATCTCGCTCGTGGTCTGGCAAGACGTGCAGCCGATCAGCGATTGGCCGGGCATCAACGAAGTCGCGCACGCCATGATGTTCAAGAACGCCATGTTCCTGCTCGTCGCCAACATCGGCGGGCTCGTGCTGGTCGCCGGCGCGGCGTTCTTGCTCGCGAAGACCGCGCTGCGGCCGCTGGAGCAAGCGATCGAATTGCAGCACCAATTCACAAGCGACGCCTCCCACGATTTGCGCACGCCGCTCGCCGTCATCCGCACAGAGACGTCGGCCGCGCTCCATAATGCCGACTTGAGCGAAGAGGCTGCCGAGCGTCTGCGCATCATCGACGATCAGGCCCAACGCATGGAGCGGCTCATCGACCAACTGTTGACGCTCTCACATGTCGACGCTGAAAGTGCGCTGGAGCGAGAACCGACCGATCTCGTGGTAGTGGTGAACGGCGTCCTTCGATCGCTCCGCCCGCTGGCAGAGGCGCGGCGCATCGATCTCTCCGTCAATCGCAGCGAAAGCGCGCTCGTCATGGGCGACGAGCTCAAGCTGTCGCAGCTCGTCGCCAATCTTGTCGACAACGCGATCAAGTACAGCCCCGAAAGCACCCGCGTGGAGGTCGGCGTCTGGCAAGCGCGCGATGCCGCCTTCGTCGCGGTGGCGGACCGAGGCGCCGGCATCCCACAGGACGAAAGAGAGCGTATATTCTTGCGCTTTCATCGCCTGGATCAGGCGCGCAACGGCAACGGAGAGGGCGAGGGTCCAGCCGGACACGGACTCGGCCTCCCACTTTGCCGCTGGATCGCGCGGGCGCACGGCGGCGACATCGCGGTGGACAGCCGCGAAGGCAAGGGCAGCACGTTCACGGTCCGGCTCCCAGCCATCTCATCGTAAGGAGGGCATACATCATGCCCAATCATTCTAGGAAACTCTTCACGAGCGCAGCGGTATCGCTGGCAGTTCTAGGCGGCGTGCTCTTTATTTTGCCGTCGACATCGAAGCAAAGCATTGGCGCGGCGGCTGCCGCTACCACTCCATCGAAATCCATTCTCGATCTCATCGATCATGGCTTGTCGGGACCCGCCGGCATTGAAGATGAAGGCGCCTACAAGCTTATCGATCCCATCGGGCCCGGCGCAGGCACCAGCGTTTCCGCGGCAGACGAGGTGTACGCGAGCACGCTCGTCATCGGCAAGTACACGCCGTGGCAAGCCTACCGCGACCCGTTCGCTGCCGCGCCCGGCACCACCCCACCGCCGGGACCGTACACGCCGCCAGGTCCGCCGCATAGTCCGGGAGGACCGAAGTGATGAAGCGCATCGCATGGATGTTCTTGGCCGCAGCGGTCGTCTTCGGATCCGCTGACGCCGCGAAAGCGCAGAACTTTTTCCGCCAGATGCGCGTGGATTCGTTTGTCGGCGCGGGCATCGACATGTATCATCACGGCGACTATAACGGCGCGCTCGATAAATTCGAAGCCGCTCTGCGCCTCTCGCCGGACGATCTGCAGGTGCGCTACAATCGCGCCCTGGACTTGTACGCGCTAGGCCGATTCCAAGACGCGGCGGCCGATTTCAAGACGTGCCTCTCGCAACAGCCCGATTTCGTGCCTGCGCTGTTCAACTTGGGCGTCACCGATATCGCGCTCAACGACTACGTCGGCGCGAAAGGCATCTTCGACCGGATACTATCCGACCATCCGACGTCGATGCGCGCACATTTCGATCTCGGTCTTTCACAGTATCTATCGGGCCACGCCGATCAAGCGGAAAAGGATTTCGCGGTGGCCACGCTGCTGCATCCCCAATACGTTCAAGCACACTACGATCGCGCGCTTGCGCTCTATAAAACCGGCAACTTGGTGGGTGCTGACAATGAACTCACCGCGGCGTTGAAATTGAACTCGTCGTTCGCGAAGGCGTACTTCCTGCGCGGGGCGATCCGTCTGCGCCAAGGCGACAATACCGAGGCGCGCGGCCAGTTCGAGTCGGCGGCGAAGACGGCGGCAGACCCGGTGCTGAAATCGTTGTGCGCGCAGATCATCGCGCAGATCGGCGTCTAGGGCTCGACGCTTTAAGAGGCCTTGAGCTCCGAGTCGCGGACGAACAGCCGCCGCGACGAGATAAGCGCGATGTAATATGCGTGCAGCTCCTGCTCGTTGAGCTTGATTCTCGCTTTGTCGAGCTTTGATACGCGCCTTTTGCCGATGGGTCGCGGGGCTTTCATATGATTCCGGGCCTTCTTAGTGATGCTTGAATAGTGCCGGGTCGAAATACCAGTCTGGTAGAGTATTCGGAAAACCGAAGGCCGAGAAATAGTATTCGTAGTGGCCGCTGTCTGAAAGAAACGCCATTCGCACCTGTCCGTCGCCCTGTGCGCGGGTGATCAGCCAGTAGGACCCGACCGGACCGAACCATACGTCGGCCTCGACACTTCCCGTGGCCGGCCCTTTGCTACCGGAGCCGGAAGCGTGAGCTTTCCACACCTCGAATGTTTGGGTGTCCACCCACATATCTTTCCACGGATGTGTGCGATCGTCGTTGAGTGATTGCATGCCGATGTGAAATGTGTGATGGCCGTCGAAATCCTCCATTCCCACGAACCATACTTTATAGTACCGGTCGGCGGTGACGCTTTGCACGCCGAGCACAGCGGGGGTGGGCACCCCCGACGGCATCGTCTGTGGACTCCCCACGGGCGGAGGAACGGTCGATCGCGGCGCGGGCGTGGCGTACAAGAGTATGTTGTCGTCCGGGGCCACCGGAAACGGATACCCGAAAATCGGCGTGTGGCCGCCGTTGCGGCTGGGCGCCATATCCTGCATCATGCCTTTGCCGTCGGAACGGTACCAAACGCGATAATCGTAGTTGAACGGTTTGCCGTGGTGCACGAATATCTCGTGCATCTGATAGGTCATATACGGCGGGTCGGGATTCTCACGCGCGACACGCTGCGCCGTGGAGAAGATCTGCAGCGCCGTTAGACCGCCCGGAATGGTTGGCGATGGCGATGGCGATGGCAGCGGCGAGTCGCTCGACGTAGGCTGCGGCACTACGCCAGAATCGGGGTCGAGAGCCAAAGCTGGAGCCGCCGCGACGACCGCGACGGCTGCCAGTAGCGCATAGAAAGCTGCTTTTCCTCGACCGTTGTCCACAACTAACTCAACGCAATCACTTGACGTTTGGATTCAGATCTGCGAATGCGCCGTTCGGATTCGGCACGAGCCAAAATCCTAGGTCCCAACATGTCGGGTGAAAGTGCGCCCATACCAACGTGGCTCCAGCCGGCAGCATCTTGTCGGCTTTGAGGTCGTCCGCCGTGATCGGATCCTTCTGCAAGTTGGGCAGTGCGCGGGCGCCGTGCGTCTGGACCGGCCCGTTGCCGATGCGGTACGCGTAGTGCATGTGCTGCGGAACGGTGACCCAGCGAGATGCGGCCACGGGATAGGCTGTCATCGAGGGGACCTTCGGCCACGCCCACTTCGCGTATTCGTAGTCGAGACCGACGAGCTTGCCATTGCGGTCGTACCACAAGAAATTCGGTCGAAGCCGATCGATCTTGTCGTATGTCATATCCGAGTAGACGTATGTGTGGTCGTCGGGCTCAAGCCGGGTGAGCTGCATGTAGCCGGCGGCTTGCGCCTCCTTGACGGTGGGATACTTGGCCAGCAGCACGGCGCTGACGCTCGAAATGAATGAGGCTTCCGCAGCGGTCGGCTTGGGCTGCGCGGCCGGCGTCGCCATCGCCATCGGCGCGTGCGCCGGAGTCGCCGCCATCGCGACCGCCAGAACCAGAGCATGAATCATATTTTGACCCTCCCGGGACTGACCGTTCGCACCTCACCGCGACGCGTACCTGCGTCGCGCACAGGAGCGCTCGCGGTCGCGTCGGGAACATCGACGGGAATGGATACGTTCGAGCCAACACGCGAACAGCGGAGCGTCATCGAACACGAAGGCAGCCATCTGCTCGTGTTCGCCGGCCCTGGCACAGGCAAGACGGAAACGCTCGCGCGGCGGTTCGCGTGGCTCGTCGCCGAGCGCGGCGTGGCTCCGGCCGAGATCCTCGTTCTGACTTTTTCGCGCCATGCCACCGGCGCCATGCGCGAACGGATCGTGAAACGCCTTCGCGAATCGGCCGCCGGGGCGTTCGCCGTCCGCGAGTTGCACGTCCGCACGTTTCACGGATTTTGTGCGCGGCTCATCGATGGCGACGCGCCTCGATCGCGCAGCCACCGGCTGCTGACGCCGATCATCGAGAGGTTGTTATTTCAACAGGTGGTGCAGCGCGCGTCCCTCAGCACCATTCCGCTTGCGGCGCGCGGTAGCACACGCTTCGCCACGGATGCCCTCACGTTCTTCGCACAAGCGAAGGGGCAGGGAGCGACGCCGAAAGATCTCGCGCACATCGCGCGAGACGCGTCGAATCCGCGGCTCAAGGATTTGGCTTCGCTTTTTTCGGCGATGGAAGCCGAGCGCGGCCGGCTTGGGATGTCGGACTTCCGCGATTACGTCAACGACGCAGTCGCCGCGCTTGGAGACCCGGCGTCTCCGGCATCGCGCTGGTGGCGCGCCGGCAGATTCGCGCACATCCTGGTCGACGAGTTTCAAGACAGCGACGCGGTGCAGCTTCGCCTGCTCGAGCTTTTGGCCGGCGATGCGCGCACCGCGCCTAATCCCCGGCCTGCGATCTGCTTCGTCGGCGACGTCAATCAGTCCATCTATCGCTTTCGCGGCGCGAATCCGGACAACGTCCGTCAAGTCGGCGAGCGGTTCAACTGCGCCGTGCTCTCGCTCACCGCCAACCGCCGGTCGGCGCAGGCCGTTCTCGACGTCGCCAACGCAACCCAATCGCTCGATCCGCAATCGCTCACCACGGCGGAGAATCGGGCCCTGCCCGGATCGGTCACGCTGCGCCGGCCCGCCTCGCAAAAAGACGAGGCGTCGCTCATCGCCGACCACATCGCGCAGCGCATCGCGTCGGGCACCGCTCCCTCGCAGATCGCGGTGCTGCTGCGCGCGGTCGAACCGCTGCGCACACTTGTCGCCGCGTCGTTGGCCGAGCGCGGCGTGCCGGTGGCAGCGCACGCAGGCGCAGGCATTCACGACGATCCGCTGATCGCCGCGATCGGCGCGGCGCTGGCGCTCATCCGCGCGCAACGCGACGCTAATCGCTGGACCTCGCTGCTCGTCAACCCGTTGATCGGCTATCGCGCCATCACAGTCCGTATGGCGCTGCGCGATGAGCCGTTCGAGCCATTCGATGCCCTGATCGCGGAGCCGCCGCAGGGAAGACGTCCGTTCGCTGAATTCGCGGCCGCGTGGCGGCGAGTGCTCGCGGCATACGCCGCGCAAGAGCCGGACGAGTTCGTCGCCACCGTCGTCCGCGAACTCGACCTGTTGGGCGCGGTGCGCGACGCCGCGGAAGTCCCGGGGTTCGATCCGCGCGTCTCGCCGCGGCGGCTCGCGCAACTCATGTCGGCCGCTCACGATCTCCGCGGCGCGTGGCGTGGCCTTGGCGGCGGCAGATACACCACCGCGAAATTCGTCGAAGAACTCGAAGAGATCGTCGCGTTGCTCGGTGACGCGGTCGAACCGCCCGACGCCGATGCCGGGGGCGTGCGCGTTATGTCCATCCACGCGGCCAAGGGTCTTGAGTTCGATGCCGTCGTCATGCCGCAAGCGCTCGAAGGCGTTCTGCCGGCGCGGCCACGCCGTCATCCATTGCTGGACGATGGCATTCTCGACCGGTTGCGAGCCGCGGAAATGTTGCCCGACATCGGTTCGGAACAATCGCGCCGCGAAGAAGCGTCGCTGTGGTACGTGGCGTTGACGCGCGCGCGCTTCGACGTGTTGGTGACGGCACCGGTCCGCGATGCCGACGGCATCGAATCGGCCCTGTCGCCATTCGCCGCGATGTTGGCCGGCGATTCGGAAAATGTCGCTCGAGCCGGTGCCGATGGCTCGCCTTTCGGTCCGCGGCGCATCGCGCGCGAAGTATCCGAAGCGCTCGCGAATGCGACGCCGGCAGAACGACTGGCACCGGGAGTTCGCGAGTACCTGAGCGAGCGTCCACCGCTTCGTGCACTGGTCGAGGGTTCGACGCTTGAAGTGTCGGTGCCGGCGTCGCTTCGATACGACACCGGTGCGCTTTCGCCCAGCGGCATTTCCGCGTACGTCAAGTGCCCTCGACAATTCTATTACAAGTACGTGCTAGGACTCGAGGATCGCGCCGACGACGATGCAACACAGCCCGGCATGTACTTGCACACCGTGCTGCAGCGCTTTCACGAACGCGAAACCAACTTCACGGCGGTAACTGATGCCGCTGCGGAGACGGAGCGCTATCGCGTTGCGCTGCACCGCATCGCCGCCGAGGAAGCGCCGGCATTTGCGGCCGCGCTCGGCATCGCGCCCCAGGCGCCGCGTGCGCGTTACGAAGCGGCGCGGGTCGAGCGCTACCTCCACCGGTATGCCGCGCTGCTCGCGGGCGAAGCGCTGCGCAACCCGTTCACGGTGCTCGACCGGGAGCGCTGGGTCGAAGCGGAGGTGGCCGGAGTTCACGTCCGCGGCCGGTTGGATCGCGTGGACCGGCTCGCCGACGGCCGGCTCGCCATCCGCGACTACAAACTCGGCCGGCGGCAGGGTATCGGTTGCGCAGCGGCCGTCCGCGGCGCGCTCGCGGTGTTGAGCGCCGGCGACCCGCTTTTCGGCGACGCTCCCGACGGGCTTTCGCTGCAGACCATCTTCTACGTGCCGGGTGTGGAAGCGGCGTTTGGAGCGCGGGTCGCGCGCATGGACTTCATCTACATGCGCGGCAAGGACGGCAAGGGCGACGATGCCGCGCCATATGCGGACTCGGTTGCAATTCTCGAAGCGCCGGACGAACTCGATCCGACGGGTGCCGCTTCAAATCTCACTCGCGCCGAACTCGAGCGCGTGTGGCTGGAGATCGGTGCGGCAGTCATGGCCGAATGCGCCGGCGGTGAGATGCGCTCGTTCGTCACGGCTGTCGACGTCGCAACGTGCCGCTTCTGCCCCTACACAAAGGTCTGTCCTGGACCGGGAATGGTGACCGCGTGAGCGAGTTGGCGGACGCGCCGCGCACGGGTCTAAGCGACGAGCAGCAGCGCGTGGTCGATCATCCGATCGGCATCCCGGCCACGGTCGACGCCGGTGCGGGGACCGGCAAGACCCATACTGTGGTGGCCCGCGTCGTAGCGCTGCACAAAAGCGGCGCATGTCCGGCATCAAAACTCTTGCTGCTCACGTTTGGCCGCAAGGCCGCCGCAGAGTTGCGCGGTCGCGTGTTGCGCGAACTCGGCTCCGGCGTGGAGCCGCCGCAATGCGCCACCTTTCACTCATTCGCGCATGACGTATTGCTCGATCACGCGTACGACATCGGACTATCGCCCGACACGGTCGTCCTCGAGGACGCCGATGCGCGGCTGATCTTTCGCGCTGCGTCCGACGATCTCGTCCTCGGGCGTCTGAACGTCGATCCCACCGCATTTCCGCTCCGGCGCGCGGACGATCTGATATCGGGCCTCTTCAGCGTGATGATGCGGCTCAAGCAGTCGGCGATCACGCCGGATGAATTCGAACGGCGCGCCCTCGCCGCCGGCGAACGCATCCAAGCGATTCCGTTTCGGCAACTGCGACAGCCGTATGTGAAGAAAAAAGGCTTCAAGCTCTTCGCCGAAATCGACGATGCGCGCTTCACGCGCGAATCGCACGAGTATTCCACTCGCGTGCGCGCCGCGGCCGCATTGTTCCGGCAATTCGACGGCCTGTTGCTGCGGCGCCCGGCCCTGACGTATTCCGACTTGTTGTTCCGCGCCGACGTCGAAGTGCGCAAGCGTCCGGCGCTTCGAGATGAGCTGCGACGCCGCTTCGCGCATTGCATCGTAGACGAGTATCAGGACACCGACGTGGCACAGCATCGCTTTCTCCAAGCGGTCTTCGGCGAAGCGCTCGAGCGGGTGATCGCGGTCGGCGACGTGCGGCAAAGCATCTACGCGTTCCGCGGCGCGCATCCCGAGAACATGGACGACTTCGCAGCTCTTTCCGGCTGCGTGCCGTTCCGGCTCACGCAGAGCCGTCGTTCGCGCCAAGAGATCCTCGACTTCGCGCATCGGGTGATCGCAGCCGACAGGGGCGACATCGAACCACTTCGGGCGCACCGCGGCCCCGCCGGCGCGCGCGTGGTGAAGGTCGCGAGCATGTGGCAGGCCGACGGCGTACCGCGTAATGCCGCGGAGCAGCGCCGGATAGAAGCCGAGTGGCTCGCCGGGCAAATAGCGTCGCGGCTTTCGCGGGGCGATCTGCGCCCGCGCGATATCGCGGTGCTGCTGCGCTACAAGACCAACACGCAGATCTATACCGACGCGCTGATGCGTGCCGGAGTGCCATTTCAATTGACCGGCGGCGTCGGGTTTTACGATGCGCCGGAAGTGCTCGATGCGTTGGCGTGGCTGCGGCTGTTGGCCGACCCGTTGGATTCTCACGCGGCGGCCCGCATCGTGCAGTCGCCGGTTTTCGGCGCGAACGATGCGGACGTCGTGGCACTTTCTTCTAATCTTTTGAGATCCGATCCAACGGCGTTCGCACGGCGCGTGTTCGTCGAACCGGTGAGCCACGCGGTGAGCGCCGACGGGCGCGTTCGGGTGGCGCGGCTTCGCGAGACGTTGGATGCGCTCGAGCAGTTCGCGGGGCAGTCGCTCACGGCCGCGTTCCCGTCGGTTCTGGATCGCGCCGGCCTTCGACTATACCACGAACAGAATGCCGATCGGCGCGCGCCGCAGGCGCTCGCGAATTTGCGGAAGCTCGAGCAGCTTGCGGTTGGGTTCGCGCAGAGGAACCCCGGCGCGTCCGCACGCGATTTCACGGACTATCTCGACGAGTTGGAGAGTGAATCGGGCGACGAGCGCGAGGCCGATGCGTCGGAGGTCGATGCCGTCGTCGTGACCACGGTCCACAATGCGAAGGGCCTCGAATGGCCGGTGGTGTTCGTCGCCGATGTCTGGCCGAGCAATTCGCGCTCCGCTCTGCTGACGCTCGACGCCGATGGTGCGCTCTTGTGTTCGGAAGACGGCCACGGTCACGAGCCGTTCCATGTGCTCGCGCGGCAGCTCGATGCCGACGCCGACGGATTGGTGCCGCGAGACGCCGACCACCCTTCCCGCGCTGCCGTTGACCGCGAAGAACGCCGGCTGTTCTACGTGGCGCTGACGCGCGCGCGCGACGAATTGTACGTCAGCGGCAAGCGGCGAATATTGAGCCGCGCGAATCCACACGGTAAGGCGCACGATTTCTTGGACGAGACTTATGCGTGGCTTGACGCGATGGGGTGGCCTGCCGACGAACCGGTACCGTCGGCGTTAGTGCGCGGCACGGCGGAGGGTGACGGGCGTTCATCGCCGGCCCAAGAGAACGGCTTGCGCGCGCGCGACTACTTGTCGCGAATGTTCCCGGCGGAACGCCCCGCCTCGGCGGCGTCGGCGTTGCCGCTTTCCTTTTCAATCATCAGGCGCTTTGAGGAGTGCCCGCGCGCCGTGGCCTACGCGGCGAAACTCCGAATTCCGCCGCTTGCAGCGGACCGTTCGACCAGGTTCGACTCCGAGACATATGACGGCCCCGTCCGCGACCCCGATTCGCTGCTCGGCCTCGGGGCGTACGGGGATCTTGTCCATCGCGCGCTCGAACTCTGGGCAGCGTCTCGGATCGAAGGCCGCGATGCTGCCGCCGGGTCCGACGCGATACGCCAAGCCGCTCAAGAACTTGGCCAATCGCCGTCGAAATCCGACGCGCGTCGCGCTGTCGACGCACTGAATGCGATGACCACGGCCCTTGCCGGATGGACGCCGCTCTACGCAGAGGCGCCATTCACGCTTGATATCGCCGGCGTCACCGTTTCGGGATTCATCGACCTGATCGCGCGCGATGCATCGGGCAATCCTGCCGTCATCGACTACAAGACGGGGTCTGCACCGCCTTCGGATTACGCGCTGCAGCTCGCGCTCTATCGCGAAGCGGTTCGGGCTGCGTACGGTTTGGAGGCGCGCGGACTCATCGCCCGCATCCGCGATGGAGTCGTCGCGTTCGAGCCCGTGCCGGAGCTCGATCGAGCCACCATCGAGTCGCGCGTCCGCACCGCTGCGTCGGGAATCTCAAGTGCCGACGACACGCCTCGCCCCGGTCCGTGGTGCACGACTTGTCCGTACCGCGCGGCACCGTGCATGTCGTTCCTGTACTAGGGCAAGCATCGCTTGCCCATTTTTTGGGCCTCCGTACTAGGGCAAGCATCGCTCGCCCATTTTTTGGGCCTCCGTACTAGGGCAAGCATCGCTTGCCCCGAGTTTTTTTTCGATGGGCAAGCGATGCTTGCCCTAGTACACCTCACCCCGCCTACGGGCCGGCGGGCACCATGACGCGCGCGTCCAGCGTTTGATTCACGATCGCCTTTAGGCTGGCCACGTGGGCCGCGGCCAATGCATCGCCATGCCCCGAAGCCGATTGCAACGAGCTCTGCAGATTGACGAGTTCGGCACGAGCGAGCGATTGCGCGTCGAATGGCGTTCCATCGGCCGGTTTCAGCACGATCTGCGACAACTTCCGCGCATACCACTGCTGCACGCTGCGATGGACTTCGTTCGATGCGCTGCCGGTGCGCAGATCGCGATAGACGGCGTCTTGCGTCCACGCGAAGAGATCGGACAAGCTCATCGTCGAGCCCGCGGGATACTTGAGCGAGAGGTCGTCGAGGCGCTGCAGCATCGTCGGCTGGAATAAGCGGGTCAGCGTACTGGCCTGGATCGTCTCGGCCAACGTCGACACCGGCAGGTCGTGACGCAGCGGCGGATTGTACGCCCATACCGGCTCGCCGAAGTCGGTCACCCATTCGGTGTAGACCATTTGCCGCAGCGTGTTCTCGGGAAACGAGAACGCCGACGCGCCGAGCAGCCGCCGGTCCAGCAAGTCGAATGCGCGACGCGCATCGGTGCGAGTGACGGCGGTCAACGGCAGGGGTGCGCCCGGATCGCCGATGTGCGCCCGCGACACGTACTCGCCGCCCACGTAGTGATTGGCAATCGTCATGCAGCGAGTGATCTGGCGCCAGCCTGCGAAAAACGCTTGTTCCTGCGCATCGTGGGTATCGCTTGCGTGCGTGAAGCGCGTCGGCACTTTCGCGATCAAGTTGTCGGCGATCTTGATCTGGCCATCGCACCAGGCGATGTTGTCGGTCGAAAGATCGAATTGATTGACGCGCGGATCGATCGCGTGTCCGTTGGCCCACTGAACGTCCTCGTCCATGTCGAAGCGGTAATACGGGTTCTGCCAGGCTTGCGCCCAGCGCGATAACGTGGGAACCTCAGCTTGCGGGTTCGACGCTCCGGCAACCTGCGCATAACCCCAGTGTATGACGTAGTAGTCGTATGGCCCGAGCACGGTCTGGAAGAAGTCGCCTTGCGGCGTTCCGTGGGGCCACAGATTGGTGGGCGTGTACTCCATGACGGTGTTCGCAAGACCGTAACGTGACGTGAACGCCTTGTTCTGGAGCTCCTTGGGCGTATACGCCTCCGACGCGATGAAGTTGTGCTGCAGCCCCCACTCGTGGCCGGACTCGTGCAGCACGATCGACTTGAGGAAGTCCTGCGTGTACTTCAAGGTCTGCGCATGCGAAAGCGGCGCATCCATCGCACTGAGCGCGTACAAGCCGAATATGGCCGAGGCGCGCTTTTCCTCGCCGTACTGCTCTTCCGAGCTAAACGGCGTGTCCGATATCTGTGCGTCGACTGTCGGCGCGATGAAGTCCCGTGCGCTGAGTCCGCCGAAATATAGCAGGTCGGCGTCGATCACGATAGAGGTCTTAAGGATTTGGCCGGTGCGCGGGTCGAACACGGTGCCCGCTTGCGCGTAGCCGCCGTTGTACGATTGTGTCAGCCAGTGCACGACATTGACGTGGATATCATCGGGATCCCAATTCGGGTCGGACGGCTGATCGCGGACCACGATCGCATTGCTGATGCCGATCTTTTCGAACGCTTTATTCCACGTGAGCAACGCGTCCTTAATCGTCTGACGGTACTCGAACGGGATCGTGTTCGACATGTAGTACACCATCGGATTCGTCGCTTGCGACATTCCCCCCGATGGATTCGATGGCCGGAGATCCCAACGCATGATGTAGCGCAATTGCCGTGCGCGCGTGAGATCGTCGCCGTAGTTCAGCATGAAGACCGGATAGTAGCCGACGCGATCGTCCGCTAGGCGGGGAGTGTAGGAGCCGGGCGTCGGCGCCGGCGTGATGTTGTATTTCATCTTGAGCTGAAAACTGCGCGCGTCCACGAGGTTGTCGACCGACGGATCCGGCTGACCGGTCACCCACGTCTGGTCGGCTTCGATGATGGCGTTGTCCGGAAGAGATTTGGCATCGCCGAAATACGTCTTTTCGCGATCCAAGTGATACTGCGATTGCGGGTTATCGCTGATGCCGCGAAGCGCGTCTTCGATATCCGCCACATCGCCCAAGAACGGCGAGGCTTCGATGACGACGTCACCACTCACGCTATCGGTCGCGACGATCTTCGATACCGACAACATCGACGGCGGAAAATTCTGCGAAATGGCGAGGGCAGCCGGCGAACCGTCGGGCGCCACGAACGACGTGTTGGGGAACGTGATCACAACGTCGTCGTCCTTGCGCGAAAATCGCATGATGCGGGCGAATTGGAAATAGGGGTTGCCCGGCGTGACGCCGAGGCCGCCCATGCCGGTTGCCGGCGTGGACGTTTCGATGAAGTCGGTGTCGAGCTGCGCCTTGCTCAGTTCGATGTAGACTTTGCCGTCTTTGCGCCACAATGTGAAGAGCCCGTGTTGCGGCGTCAAGCCATCGATGAAGTTTTGATAGTCACCAGGTGTGGCTGCTGCTGCGGCCGCAGGGGTAGGCGATTGCGCTGCGGCTTGTGCGGCACCGGGCGCAACGAGCGTGAAACCGAACACTGCGAGAAATGGCAATAAACGGCGGTGCATGCGATCATGTCTCCTGAGCCGGCGAGGGGCGACCGCAACTAATTATTTGGGAGGTGGGCGCTCGCCTGCTCGGCGGCGCACCAAATCGGGTGGGGCATTGCCGCTCGACCCCCTTTTTAGGCCCGTAGGTGCGCTAAGGGTGGCGTCATGCCGGACGGGTGAGATAAACTTAGTGCTTTTTGGTCCCCGAGTGAAAGCTACGGGATTTCCAATGGTTCTGAGGCGCCCGCCGAGCACCGGAACGACGCAATCGGATTGCTCGAACCTGAGTTTGGATTATCGCCTCCGAGCGCCCAAACATCGCGGACTCCGAGATCCACCACAGAATAGAAACCGCCCGCGCCCAGTTGTGCGCTTGTGTGGTTCGACCAGTTCACTCCATTCCAATGCATGACCTGAAGCCGAGCGTTGTGATTGGGCGATCCGGGCTTATCGGTTTCGCCCACCGCCCATACGTCGTTCGGCGCAGATCCTGAAACTGCGCGCAAAGCGTTTGCGCGTTCGAAGTTCGGGCCATCCTCGTTCGGCGTCGCAAATTGCTCCCAATCCCTTCCGTTCCAATGCGCAGCGAACGTGCGAGTCTGAGACCCGGGATCACCTGTTTTTGGGACGAAGCCAACCGCCCACGCATCGTCAGGACTTCCGGCGAAAACGCCGTCTATAAGTGCGTTGAGCGCCCCGTATCCGGATGCGATCGCCCAACGCCTTCCGTTGAAATGTTCGATCACGCTTTGTTCGCCTAACACCCAAATATCGTGATCCGAAGTGCCGGACATTTCTTCCGGTAGGCCAAACGGCAAGAATTTTAGCGGCGCCGCGAATGGCAAAATGTTCCATCGGACGCCATCCCAATGTTCGGATATTCCCTCGAAGATGGACTTCCCGTTTTCAATATGGCACACTTCGCCGGCGGACCAGACATCCGTCGGAGAAAACGCCTGCATTGCGCTTATGTTCGGGCCATCGCCTTGGCCAGGACATATCTTGGAAGGCGGAAATCCGGTTGGCATGCGAGTGACGGTCCAGCGGTTCCCATCGAAATGGATCGACTTCGCATATTGATCGCTCTCGGATCGAAAAATTGCGTCGATCCAAAGATCGCTATCGGACGTGCCTGTGACTGCGAGCGAGAAAAGCCCGGTATCCGGCGGCGTGTTGACCGGTATGGTCACCTCCGACCACGCCGACCCGTTCCAGTGCAACAATTCACGGTCGCCATTGTTGGCAGCCCAAATGTCGTTCGCTGATAATGCCAAAAGTGAAAACGGCGTAGTCGGAGGCGCTCCATCGTTAGGAAGCGGACCCGATTGCCAAAAACAGGTCGCTGCGGCCGGCGACAGAGCACCGAACAAAATTCCGGCGACCGCCAAACCGGTGATCGCGTTTCGAGTTGCTCGATAAGTGGTCATGGAGAGCGCCTTACGGATCGATGGCAATGCCGTCGGGCAAGCCTACGGGATTACCCTGCACAGTGCCGATAAGTTTGCCGCTCGGATACGAATATTCGGCGGCATCGTGATTGCGGTAGTCGGCGACGAACAGGTGATGGTCCAGTCCGCTCAGGGCCATTGCATCCGGCTGGCCGGCAAGGGGAAACGTTCTCGGATTAGGGTTAGGCAGATTGAACGTGTCGGCTATGCCGGCCTGATCAATCGCCACAAGATTTCCTCGGTCATTGAATTGCATGCCGCCTGGGAATTCGAACACGACGCCGGCTATTCGAGTCTGAGCGCCGCAAACACCGGCCGGGCAGCGCATCTTCCAAAGCGCACCGCTCTGATGCTTCGTCACCTCCGTGAAGTAGACTTCGCCATTCTTATTGACGGTGACGTTGTAGCCGTCACGGGATATCGCCATCGGAAAATTACCGACGAATGTGCCGCCGTTCGGACCGCCGACCCACGTCGAGATCGAGCCTCGTTCTGTGCGATTCCGCTTGTGGAAGTTGGCGGCGAACACAGTGCCATCGGGCGCTACCGCGACGTCGGCAACGTCTTGGACGCTAGGATCCGTGTACGTATTGTATGGTGTCGTTTGTCCTCGGTGATACACCTGGACGTTTGCGCCACCGAAGTTTGATACGTAAAGATCGTGAGTCGTCGTCTGCACGACCATCCCGCCCGGCTCACTCAGCCCTGTTGTGATTTGGCCGCAGGCCGCTTGTCCGGCGAATTGTCCTTTGTAAACGTTTACAGTGTTCACGGCAACATCGGCGACGTACACGATCGTGCCCGTCGCTGGGCACGAGTAAGGTGTTGCGGATTTATTGCCTTGGCCTATCGCGGTCAAAGCGCCCTGAGGCTTCGGCGCGATCGAAGATGACCCACCGGAGCAGCCGGCGAGAAACGCGATCGCCGCCGCTACGCTCACCAGTTGAAGAGGAACAAGAATCGGACGACGACTCATGGTATGATCTCCCATTGAGCGACAGCAGCCTGATAGCTTCGACATCGACGGGTAGTGACCCGCGGACCTCTGCCGTGCAGCGCCTTGCGAATTGCGAGGGAGCCGGAGTTAGCAAGGCGACCGGGGCAAAGCTGTTCTTGCCACTCGAGGGGAGCGCTTAACCTTTCAGCAAAAGGGCGGCTTCGCCCTCAGATTGCGGAGAACGTGAATCGATGAAAAAAGCTGAAGCTAGGGTCGCGTTTGCGGCGGGCGCACTTGCCATCGGCGCCGTTGCTATCGGCGCGCTCGCAATAGGAACGCTGGCTATCGGTAAGCTAGTCGTTAAGCGCGCGTCTGTTCTCGACGCGCGCTTACGCTCACTTAGTGTCGGGGAGCTAACGGTGGGACGGCTGCGTGTCGATCAGCTCACCGTCTCCGGCAGTCTCGAGTTGCCTGACGGCTCGGACACGCTCTCGTAGTCCGAGCCGGCCGGCGATTTCTAGCGCGTGTGGCCCGGATCTACCGCGATGCCGAAGGTTCCACCGTCCGGATTGCCTTGTACCTTACCGACAAGTTTGCCGCCCGGATACAGATATTCGGCGGCATTGTTATTGAGGCCATCGGCTACGAACCAATGATGGTCCAACCTGTTGATGGCCATGCCGGTCGGAATGCCGGCGACGGGGAACGTCTTCGGATTAGGATTGGGCAGCTTGAACGTGTCGGCAAAGCCGAGGCCGTCGTTTGCGAGCAGATCGTCGTTGTCGTTTGATTCCAGCCCGCCGGGTAAGTTGAACGACACGCCCGTTACTTGAGTCTGGGAGCCGCAAGCGCCGGCCGGGCACGACAGAGAGAACAGAGCGCCGTTGGCCGTGTTGCCGATAAGGTCGTCGAAGAAGACCGTGCCGTCTTTTTGGACGGTGACGTATTGGCCCTCGCCGCCGTTCGCCGTGGCAAAGTTGCCGACGAATTTGCCGCCGTTCGGTCCTCCGATCCACGTCGAGATGGAGCCATTTTCGTTGAAATTTATCTGGACAAGATTTGATGCGATCACCGTGCCGTCTCTTGCCACCGTGACGTCGACCGGATCTTGGGCCGTGGGATCGGTATAGGTGTTGTATGCCTTCGTCTGACCGCGGTGAAACACTAGGATGTTCTTACCGCCGTCGTTTGCCACGTAGAGGTCGTGCGAACCCGGCTCTACGTACAAGCCCCATGGAGCGTTTATTCCCGACGTAAGCCGGCCGCACGGGACTTGACCCGCGAACTTACCGACGTAGACGTCGACGACGTTGTTGTTATAGTCTGAGACATATTTGACAGGTCCGTCCGCGGGGCACGTATCAAAACTCTTATAGCGATGGAAGGCGACAGAGTTTGGCGAGCGCGCGCCCAATAGTTTCAGAACGACGGGAACGCGATGCGAATCGCTTTGAAGTGACGCCGGCTTCGGCGCGAGCAAAGCCGAACCGCCGCCGGAACAGCCCGCAAGGAACGCCAGCGCCGCCGCGGCGCCGAGAAATTTGAAGTGACTGAGTCTACGCATTTTGAAGCTCCTCGTTACCGTGTGCGATGTTGGTCGAGGTGCTTTTTCAGGAAGAAACCGCGGGCCTTTGCCGTGGCACTGTATTGGCAGTCGGCTCCCGCGCCGGCGAGGCGGTTAGATCCGATAGCGGCCGCGCGTCGCCGCGTTCGCGTCGAGGGTGGCCAAGTCATCGGGGCCAGGCAACTGCGGCCGGTCGCGCTCGGCGTCCACCACGCATATGAATCCGAACGCATGGTCGCCGTCGTTCACGAATTGGTGCAACGTCATCGGCGGCACGTAGATGTGATCGTGGCCGCGAATCGGGTGCACGGCCTCACCGACGATCGCGTAGCCGTGGCCGCGCAACGCGGTGACCGAATGCACGTGCTCGTGCCGCTCGAGGCGGGTGTATCCGCCCGGCTCGACCTCGAAGTACCGGACTTCAAATCCGCAGCTCTCGGCCGCGCCGCTCGTGATGGTCTGTCGCGAGACGCCGCGGTAGCCCTGTTCGGGCAAATCCACCTGGCCACCGTGATATCCTTGTACGTGGACGCCCGCCCACTCGAAGGCTTCGGGTTTGAATTCGTGCTTCATTGTGGACCGGGGGCAAGCGATGCTTGCCCTAGTACAGGTTGCCCCGGGTAGACGATGACTTTGAGCGCGTCGCGGGCCTCTGCGACCAAGCGGTACGCTTCGGTCACGCCGTCGAGGTTGAATCGATGCGTGAACAACGGCCGCACGTCGATTCCGGCCGCCAGAAGTTCAAGAGCTTCGCGCGTGTCGACCGGGCCGGCCGAGTAACTCGTGGTGACGGTCACGTCTTTGAAATAGAAATCGTGCACGGGCAGAGGCCATTTTTCGTGAGCGGGCAGAGGCGTGAACAACACGATCGTGCCCCCGCGCGCTACACAAGCAGCGGCGCTCTCCATGGCGGCCACGGTTCCCGGTCCGACGATGACCACATCTGCGCCTTCGCCTCCGGTCGCATCGAGCACACGTTCTTCGAGCCGCCCTGCGGATACGTCGATCGCTTCGCGCGCACCCATCCGAGAGGCGCACGCCAGCCTTGAGCGTACATGATCTGCGGCGAGCACGACACCGGCGCCGCGATGGCGCAGCAACGCGACGTGCAATAGCCCCATCACGCCCAAGCCGAGCACCAGCACGCGATCGCCAGCCCGCAGGCGAGATCGGCGCACCGACTTCACCACCGTCGCCAAAGGTTCGATCAGCGTGGCGGTATCATCGTCGATGTCGTCCGGGAGGCGCAAGACGTCCGCGCGCACGTTGTCTGCGGGCACGACGGCGTAGCTCGCCATTCCACCAGGCACAAGTTTGCTCGCGCG